>JANPBQ010000251.1:0-6228 GCA_031430555.1 Betaproteobacteria bacterium | reverse complement strand
GGGATAATCCTCGACGCTAGACTGAGGCAGCTCCACGACGTTTCTTTGTCATGCGGTATCCAATCCGCGCATATCAGACTGATCAATCGTCGTCCCGCCGCCCGCTCTGCGTTCAGCACATGGCTTCAACAAGACCAACAGAAAAAGATCAACCAAATCAGCTACATTTGACAGGTCAATACATATCAGTGTTCAGTTTCAATAATCCGATCACCGCCGTTGGAGCGGTGAGCACGACCGCAGGATCTGCTGTGTCCGTAGCCTCCGGCAACGATGTCATCGTCACCCTCACTGCTGTGCCGGACAATAGTCGGGTGACGGTGACGCTGACCAGTGTAAACAGTATCCCGACACCGTTTGCAGCGTCGATGGGATTCCTGATTGGTGATGTGAATACCACACGTTCGGTGAACTCAAGCGACATCAGTGGCGTGAAGGCACGGTCAGGTCAGGCGACGACCAGCCTTAATTTCAGATTCGACGTAAATGCCACGGGTGCAATCAACGCTTCGGATATTTCGGCTGTGAAAGCTAGATCAGGATTGACGTTACCGCCATAAACGCCTGTCATTTCGAACGAAGAGAGAAATCTGCTTTTTCCTAATGATGACAAAAGCAGATTTCTCACCCGATGAAAATGGGTTCGAAATGACAGAGATTATTGGCAAACACTAGCGCTGGTGAGGCTTTCAGGCAGGAATGCTGCCAGCAAGCCCGCCCGTGCTAGAGATTGAAATTGCGCGCACAATGGCAGTACTTTTCGAAAAAACACGTATGTCTGAGTACAGTGATCAATAGCTGATCACTAGTTAGCTAGCGCACAAGCGCGGGGGGAAATGATGTTCGTGCGCTCAAAAATAGTTGTCATCCTTGCCCTGTTGAGCACCTTGCTCTGCATAGAGGCGATTGCAAGGAGTAACCTCCCCAGCGCCATGACCGGCCGCAGCAACCGTCCGGCGCTTCATTAAAGGGGTCAGCGACAATTATTTTGCGCTATCATGCATGAGTGCCTCGACGCCCACGCATCCAACTTGATAACGTGCCGCTTCACATCGTTCAACGCGGCCACAACCGCGAAGCCTGCTTCTTGGGCGTTGAAGACTATCAAAGCTACTTGCACTAGCTAGAGCAGGCGCTGCAGAACCACGACTGCAAACTGCACGCCTACGTACTCATGACCAACCACGTGCATCTACTTCTGACGCCGAAGAATGCCGACTTGATTCCCCGGCTCATCATGTCCATTGGTCGCCGCTACGTGCAGTACATCAATCGCACTTACCGCCGGACAGGCACACTTTGGGATAGCCGCTACAAATCTTCGGTCGTTCATGCCGATCGCTACTTGCTGACCTGCCAGCGCTACATCGAGCTCAACCCTGTACGCGCCGCGATGGTTGATGACCCTGCGCACTACCGCTGGAGCAGCTATCGGCATAATTCGCTGGGCCAGCCAGATTCGCGTCTGACGCCACATTCGGTGTACACCGCGATGGCGACAACCGACAAAACCAGGCAAGCCGCCTACCGCGCCTTGTTCAGGACGGCGCTAGACACCGATGCCATTGACGACATTCGGCTGGCGTTGAACCAGAATCAACCGCTTGGTAGCAACCGATTTCATACACAGATTGAGAAGAAACTCGGAGAGCGGCGCGAAGCACGGCCGCGTGGGCGACCACGGTTGGAGGAGAATGCAAGGGAAGTGCTGCCCGGACAGAGGAGACTGGTGCCGTGAGAATATTTGTCGCTGACCCCGTTGACAGATCATCCCTTTGACAGACCCCTTTGACAACCGCCAATCGTAGCCAACATGACACGGACACTTGATGCGGCATCGGTTGTCACATTGCCGGCGAGGGCATGGCTTCTGCATGTGACAACACAGGTGAAGTATTGTTCGGTGCCGCATGGCATTTCCTGCGCCGAGCGTTGATGGGCCATGATCGATTTAGGTCGGATACAACACGGTATCGGCCGATACCACACTATTGAGTCGCCCAATGCGCCGTCCGTGTTTTTCGTGCATGATTGAACCATGGTCGCCCAGTCCTCCAAAACGGCAAGCGAGAAAGTCCAAGCGCGACTCCTTTTTGCGTGGCGCTGCCTGCATGCTGACCCGGAGCGCGCCCGGGCCGAGGTGGATTCCGCCTGCCAGCAGGCGGAGACGATTGGCCGCGATGCCCGCCCGTTCGGCGAACTGGTGCGCGGATTCATTGAGTTGCGTTTCGGCGAAGCGATGCACGCCGAGGCACACCTCAACGCGGCGATCAACGGTTTTGGCGCCCGCCAGCACCAACCCTTCGCAAGGCTTGCAGAGGATGCGCTTCTCATCGCGGGATTCAAACGTGGCGAAAAGAACGATTGCGTGCGGCGTCTGGACGCATCGCTTTCCGCGCCTGCCGGCACGAGATTGCCCGACCATCTGGGCTACGTTCATCACTGGTTGGCCGTTCTCGACAGAAAGCAACGTCGATTCGAGGCATCGATCGATCACTTTCATATGGCGTTGTATTTTGCGCGGCAATCGTCCGACGCCGGATTCGAGGCGATGGTGCTGGCCTCTCTCGGCGGCATGCAGCTTGATTTGAACAACCGCCCCGACGCGCTTCGAACGCTCGAGGAGGGCTACCGGATCGCGCAAGGGCTTGCCACCAAGACGTGGCTCGGCCCCAACGCGCTGAACCTGGCGTTGGTATACATTGAAACCGGTGACCCGGCGCGCGCCAAGGAGATTCTCGACCGGCACGAAAAGGACGCCGCCGTTTGGTCGATTGTGCCGAAGCTGTATCGAAATTTTGCGCGCGGAATGCTGGCGTGCAGCCTGGGCGATTGGCGGCAGGCGAGACTGAGCGCGGATGCGATGCTCGCGGTGTTGCCGGCGAACAGCGATGACGCCCACTTCGCGCACGGGAGAATCCAGGCGGAAATCTTGCTTGCGAAGGGCGAGCCGTCCGCGGTGCTGGCGCTGTATCGCGAGCTGCTGGCGATGTTTCCCGCCGCGGAAGGTTCGGTTGATCTGACCCATCTCGTCGACATCGCCTCGCGCGCCGCCGCCCGGCATGGCGACTTTCGAGCGGCCTATGACTTGAGCCTTGAAGTGTCCGCGCGCCGCACGCGGTTGATAGAGCGCAGTATCCGGGCGCGGCTCGAAACGCGGCGGGCCGAAGCCGCGTTGCGCGAAATGGAGCGCGAGCGGACGAGCGCGCTGCGCGAAGCCGCGCGTTCGGACAAGGAGCGCCGGCGGCTCGCCAGCCTCAATGTGCGGCTTCGCGCGCAAATGAGCGAGATACGGTCGCTGCAACGCGAACTGAAGGAGCAGGCGGCGACCGACCCATTGACCGGTTTGCGGAATCGACGCCTGCTCGGCGAATCGGTAGACGCGGCGCTGGCGCTGTCGGCACGCGGCGGCGGGCCGGTCGTGCTGGTGTGCTTCGATTTGGATCACTTCAAGCGCGTCAATGACTGGCACGGCCACGCGGCGGGAGACGAGGTGCTCAAGCGATTTGCGCATGAATTGCGGGCGCGCAAGCGGCGCGCGGATCTCGCATTCAGGATTGGCGGAGAAGAGTTTTGCGTACTGCTGCGCGGCTGCGATGCCGGTCAGGCGAAAGTGTGGGCGGCGAACGTGTTGCAGGCGTGGCGCGAGGTGACGATTCCCGTTGGTGCAGGATCCCTTTACCGGTTGACTTTCTCCGCCGGCATCGCTTGCAATGGTGACGCTGGCCAAACCGCCGATGGACTTCTGCGCGCCGCAGACAAAGCCATGTACCGCGCCAAGCATGCTGGACGCAACCGCGTGGCGGTCGGTCGCTGACGCCTGCTGGCAGGTCGCGCGAGTTGCGTATTCCATTTCCACTTCAAAAGTGTATTGTCATCTTGAGCGCAGCGAAGGATCTCGCCATGACAAGATCCTTGGCTGCGCTCAGAGCCTGCCCCGGACTCGATCCGGGGATGACAACATTGATGATTGAGAAATGGAATTAGACTGTTCCTATGTCAATATAACCTCACCACGCCCAATTTCGAGCACCCTCCCGCTCACTCTGATTTGCTTGTCCGTACCCACGGAGAGCCCGATATGGCACGGACGATTCGCCATTTCACCCTGTTCGATCGAAAACGCGAGAGGAAGCGCGGCCCGTTGCTTCAAGAACCACCCACCCAAATTCGCCGTCGCCGAACCCGTACCCGGATCCTCAATCACGCTGCCATGTTTGAAAAAGAAAAATCGCGAGAGCAACTTGCCGTCGCCATTCGGCGCGAACACGTATGCCATCGAGCGACCGGCCTGGCTTGATATGGCGGCGAGGCGGTCTGCAATGGGCTGGGTACGGCGCACCGCGTCCACGCTCGCGAGCGGGACGATGAGTTGTTCAGAACCGGTATCGACCCATGATGCGCCGTCGCGAACATCGTCGCTTTTCAAGCCAAGAATGGCGGCGAGTTCGTTCCGGGGCATGGTGAATTCACGGTAGCGAGGCACGTTGGCGGTGAATGTCCAGACATCGCCTTCGGCTGAAACGGGAATAATCCCGGCCTTCATTTTCAGTCTGAGCGCATCGCCCGTACTGAACAACTCACGCACCACGTGTGCGCTGCCGAGCGTGGGGTGGCCGGCAAAGGCCATCTCGAAGGCGGGTGTGAAAATCCGCACTTCGGCGCTGGCGTCGTTGGCGGGCAAGACAAACGTGGTTTCGGAAAGATTGAATTGCAGCGCGAGCGATTGCATTTCGGCGTCACTCAACCCCTGGCCGGATTCAAAGACGCAGAGCGGATTGCCGCCGAACGTGGATTCGGCAAAAACATTGAGAATGCGGAAGCGGTAATGGCGGGAAATTGATGTCATGAACGTATTGATCGATCGGTTGTCGGATTATCAGCATAACGCATCACCGCTGGCAGAATTTTTGCCGGAGAATGCAAGGCGGTGCCTCATTTGCCGACTCACTCTGTTTGACGACTGGAGCATTCAACGTGACACGTAAATTTTCCCGATTCCTGTTTGCATTTATCGCTATTGCCGCCATGGCGGGTGCCGCCGTGTTTGCGCAAAATTCCACGTCACCGGCAAAATCGGCACAGGCCGCGAAACCAACAACTGCCGCGAAAACCGCGCGCGCGATATTCGCCGGCGGCTGCTTCTGGTGCATGGAGGGGCCTTTCGACAAACTCGATGGCGTGATTTCCACCACGTCCGGTTACATCGGTGGCCAAAAGAAAAATCCCACCTATCAGGAAGTATCGGCCGGCATCACCGGGCACACCGAGGCCGTGGAAATCGTCTATGACCCTGCGAAAGTAAGCTACGACCGGCTGCTGGATGTGTTCTGGCACAACATCGATCCGCTCGCGAAAAACCGGCAATTCTGCGATGGCGGCACGCAGTATCGCAGCGGGGTTTTCTATACCGATGACGCGCAAAAAGCGGCGGCGGACGCTTCAAAGGCGGCGCTGGATAAAAACAAACCCTTCAAAGGCACCATCGTCACCGAGATCACCGCCGCGACCCAGTTCTATCCAGCCGAGGATTATCACCAGGACTATTACGTCAAGAATCCGATCCGCTACAAGTACTACCGCAACGGCTGCGGTCGCGATGCCCGTTTGGCGGAATTGTGGGGTGCCAAGGCCGGCGTCGGTAACGGAAAGTAGCCAAACGTAACTCGCATTGCCTCGGCCCGCGGAGAGGGCTAGACTCTTTTCCACCATCCATTCGGAGGAGGAAAAGATGAACAAGAAATTCGTGATTTCGTCGTTAGTCATGGGGTTTGCATCGCTGATGTTGGGCTTCGTGGTGCATGCAGTGCTGTTGAAGGGCGACTATTCGCGGTTACCCAATTTGTACCGGCCCGAATCGGCGCAGCAAGGTTACTTCGGCTACATGCTGTTCGCACATTTGCTGATCGGCATTGGCCTCACGTGGATTTACCGGCGCGGCCATGAGGCGGGAAAAAGCGTGCTATCGCAAGGCTCGCGTTTCGGCCTCGCCATGGCAGTGGTTTCGACGATCCCAGTGTTCCTGATTTACTTCGCTGTAATGCAGTTGCCGTCCGATTTGGTCGCACAGCAAATCGTGTTTGATTCGATCGGCATGGTGATTCTGGGGAATATTGTGGCGTGGCTGAACAAGTCGCCTTAGCGAAACGGGAAGGCAGACTCAAGCACTGGCGCGGCATTTGGGGCTAAAACGTCTGAAGAAGCTCGCCAGTGCTGGTGTTTTTTGCG
>JANPBQ010000250.1:0-2784 GCA_031430555.1 Betaproteobacteria bacterium | reverse complement strand
GCGACGACCTTACTTCCAATTGAGTGCGACACGAATCTTGCGAAATTCATCAGCGTCGAGGCTATCCGGCCACAACGCAATCACCTTCGGCCACCAGCGCCGCCAGACGGGATCGTCGGGCAGGCGATAGCGCATCGCCGTGAACCAGGGTGAGACGAATGCCTTGCGGAGCACCACACCCTCGCGTTCCGGGGCCGCCAGCAGGGATCCGGCGTTCGCAAAGCGAATGTGCATCCCGAGCTTCGGTGTATCTGCGTTTGCGGTGTCATCTGCGGGCGCGTCGAGATCGAAAAGGTAAAACGCAACCACGGAATTGCGCGCCTTGAGCAGAGTCTGGCGAAGATCCCACGCCATCGAGAACAGCAATCCCGCCAATAGCAGATAGCGAATCCACGCCGATAATTCGCGCAGCAGATATATCATCGCCAGCGCGAGCAACGCACCGACTACAATGACGCCCACATTGATGCGTGAAACCCGCAGCGCGATCCAGCGCGGATCGTCGGATTTGTTTTCGTTGCTTTCGTTGGTTTCCACTTTGGTTCCGCGAAAAAATCTACAATGAGACTACGATTCGGTGCGCCAATGAAAAAGCCTGCGCGTCGATTTTTCTCTGGGAATATTGTCACATGAGCGAACACTGGATTGCCGCACTCACCGATCAGGGGGCGCGTTTTGCCGATGGGCGGGTGGCCGATTTCGGCGACCCTGTCGGTGAATTGATTGCCGCCGTCGAACACACCGTGATTTGTGATTTATCGCACGATGGCGTGATTCAAGTCGGCGGTGCCGATGCGGCCGCGTATTTGCAAGCGCAATTTTGCAACGATGTGGCCGCAATGTCCGAGGATGGCGCGCAATGGAACGGCTGGTGTTCGCCCAAAGGCCGCCTGCTCGTCACTTTTCTCATTTGGCGCAATGCCGAAGGATACCTTCTGCAACTGCCACGCGCCTTGCAGGCCGCAATCCAGAAGCGCATGCAGATGTTTGTGCTGCGCTCGAAAGTGACGCTGGTCGATGTGGGCGCGCAATGGGTGCGATTTGGCGTCGCCGGCGCGGGTGCGGCGGGATTGATTGAAAAAATCGTCGGCGCAATGCCGATGCAATCGATGTGCACTGCGGTGATCGACGACGGCGTAATCGTGCGAATCGCGCCTGATCGATTCGAGGTCATCGCCAAAGAGGCGGCGGCGCTCAAGTGGTGGCAGGAGTTATCGCGCGAGGCCACGCGGGCCGGCGCGCCGGTGTGGGAGGGTTTCGGCGTTCGCGCGGGCATCCTCACGGTATTGCCCGAAACGCAGGATGCATTCGTGCCGCAAATGGCGAATTTTGAATTGATCGGCGGCGTCAGTTTCAAGAAGGGTTGTTACCCCGGCCAGGAAATTGTCGCGCGCACGCAGTATCGCGGCATTCTTAAACGGCGGATGGGATTGGTGCATGGCGAGGGTGCGGTGATGCCCATGCCGGGTACCAGCGTCTATTCACCCGTTTTCGGCGATCAGGCGGCGGGCGTGTTAGCGAACGTATCACCCGCGCAGGGTGGTGGATTTGACGCGCTGGTGGTTGCGCAGATTGAGGCGCTGAAAGGTGGAACGCTGAGGTTGGGTTCGCTTGACGGCGAAAAACTTGGTACCCGTTTACTACCCTATGTGGTGCCGGAACTTGTCCGCGAAAACGCTGATTCGACGAGTTGACTGACGGTGTGTCCAAGAATATTGTCATCCTGAGCAACGCGAAGGATCTCGTCCCAACCAGATCCTTCGCGTCGCTCAGGATGACAACCAATATGGTTCAGCGAGTCCGGTTCATCCCCGGCACAACGGCGCACTCAGTGCCTGCAACACTTCGCCATTGCGCGCATTTTGCACAAACGCGACCAGCGACAAATCGCCGCGCTTCCAATCGGCACCCAGCGTAATCGTGCGCCGCGTGTTGAATTTTCCCGCCGCGCGCTCCTGCGCATCGACCGTGATCGGCCCGATCAATTCGCGGACCACATGATCGTGTTTCAGATTCACGCCGCGGTTCTCACCGGCGGTGACGCGGCTCGATAGATTGCTTTCCGTCACCGCGAGGTACAGCGCCGCATCCGCCCGATCACTCGCCAAGGCAACACTCGCCGACAAGGACGCCTCGATCTGCTTTTCTGATGCAACCGCGTCAATAACGAGGCTCGCGCGCGGCGGGCGGATCGAGACTTCGCGCACGCGCGATTGAAATTGCGCCTGATGCGACCAGACGCGCAGATCGCGGCCATCGAGCATCAATTGCGGCGTATACGAAACACGGCTTCCCTGGCGCGCCACCGCCTCGCGTTGACGCAGCGTGAACAGCGATTTGGCGAAACGGTCTTTCCAGCCGATGTAATCCCAATAATCGACATGAAACGCGAGCGGCACCACGCCGTCGCGGGCGAAATTTAGGGTGGAAAACCATTTGTCAGCCGGCGGGCAGCTATCGCAGCCTTCCGAGGTGTAGAGCTCGAGGAGGGTGGCGGAGGTGGTGCCGCTTTTGGCTGAAATTGCCAGACCGCAGGGGGCGGCTTGCGCGAATTGGCTCGCGAACATCATGGGAAGAATCACTGCAACCAATGCAATTGAACGCATGCCGAACTCCCGAATGTAAACAGGCTTAGTCGCGGATGCGGCGAAAAACTTTCGCGCGCTTTGGGCAAAGTGGAATCAACGAATTGATTCGAGCTAACCACCGGCCCCGGTGGCGGAGAGCATGTGGGAAGGCGTCAAATCCCCAGCACCCCCAAACAGCCCACCCACCCCGAAAAAC
>JANPBQ010000249.1:0-11021 GCA_031430555.1 Betaproteobacteria bacterium | reverse complement strand
ACAGTGCCTTGGCCGCCGCCGACGAGCGCCAGGGACAAGTCGCCGAGCGTGATCAATTCAGGCTGGGTGGCGACTTCGGTGGATTCGGCAACAAGGGTGTCGATGACGTTTAGTTCTTTGCTCATGAAAAGTGCTCCTATGGTTTAGGTCAAAAAAATAAAATGAAAACTGTGATCTATTTCACAGATTACGCGAGGATACTGTGGTGGTAAACTGATTTGCAACGGTTTTCCGATTAATGGTTTTGGTGACTTTTATTTTGGAATCTGACGACAAAATTGTTTTTAATCAAGCGAGTAGCGTTATTTCGGGCGCGCTAACGGACGGGACTTGCGCCGACCCCCGTTTGATGGAAGCGCTTGCGCTTCAGCTATCGAGCATACGGGTCAATGTTCCCACCCAGTTGAAACTAATGCTCGATGCGGTAAGGTACTTTTACGTGTCAGGGCAGGCATTTCGCGCAATACCGATCGCGCAAAAGGCGCGCGCTCTGGGGCTTGAATCATCTGAACCACAAGCGACCCTCGATGCATTGATTGCTTTGGGCATATGTTCTGCTGATTCCGGAGGATTGCCCGACGCGATGGAGGCATATGCCGACGCTTTGTCTCTGGCACAGGGGCTGTCGGATTCAGTTCGCGAAGGCAAAGTTTGGCTGAATCTAGGCGTTGCGTTGATGTATGGAGGTCTGTATCGCGAGGCATTGGGGTGCTTTGAAAAGGCGGATGCGATTGCCGCTGTTGAACGTGACTTTGCATTTTTGCGTCCTGCCATTTTCTCCAATATCGCGCTTTGCCACTTGAATCTTGAAGAAATTCGGCCCGGCCTCATCGCGATCGAAAAGGCGGTTGACCTTTTGCGCGAACCAAAAGATCCGCATGCCATGCTCAATCGGGCCATTGCGGAAAACCACTACACTCGGCTGTTGCTCGAAGTTAACAACTTTGATGGCGCAAAGGAGCATGCCAGGCACGCCCGTCAATACGCGGCGGCCTCAAAGTCTCCTCGTGCGGATATTTCCGCTGCCGTTGCAGAAGGACTTGCCGATGTATATTCTGGTCAAACGGATCTCGGAATTACGCGACTTGTCGGTACATTTGAACGCGCAAAGTCGCTGAAAATTACCACTCGCGAAGTCTTGATTGCGTTAGTGAAAGCATTCGAATTTGTCGGCAATCCTGACAAGGCGCTGTTTTACCTTCGAAAGCTGCTGGAATACCAAAGTGCCACGCAAAAACAAAACGTACTGCAACATGTCAAGTTGCATCTCGAGCAACTTCACCCGTCGCTGGAAGATGAAGCAAACGCGATCCGCCGCCTGATCACCCGCGAGGAAGTCCTCGAAGGCCGTATCGCCAAACAAGCCCTCTTCAAAGCCCAAGTTGAATCCATGGAACGCATGGCGGTCGTCGCAGAGCTTCGCGATGACTCGACGGGCGCGCATTCCTACCGCGTCGGACGGCTGGCCTCATTGCTCGCGAAAGAAGCCGGTTGCGACGATGAAATGATTTTCATGATCGACATTGCCGCGCGCTTGCACGATATTGGCAAGGTTGGCATCCCGGATGGCATCCTGTTGAAACCCGCGAAACTCAACGCGGCCGAGCGCGACGTGATGAAGACCCACACGACCATCGGCGCTGAGGTTCTCGCCAATAGCAACATCGCCCACATGAAAACGGCCGAGGAGATTGCCCGCCACCATCATGAATGGTGGGACGGAACCGGGTATCCGCACGGCTTGGCGGGTGACAAGATTCCGCATTCCGCGCGGATCACCGCGCTGGCAGACGTGTTTGACGCGCTCTGCCATAAGCGTCCCTACAAAGAGGCCTGGACGCTCGATAGCACACTGACAGAAATCATGGCCCTGCGCGGTCGGCAGTTTGATCCAACGTTAACGGATATCTTTTTGGGTTTGGTTGCGCAATTGCGTCGAGATCACGTCGACCTTGACGCCTTTCTCGGCGAGGCGGCCGATGCCTCTCCATTCTTGCAAGCCCGCAAGAAAATCAACAAGACGCTCGAGCGACGGGAGGGCACGTCGGATCTGGGCGTTGACAGCCGCCTCGACCTGCAACGCTAGTTTTCCCGCCCACCCGGATTTCACTGTTTACCCGGGCACCCCTCCCACGCTATAATCCAATGCTTTGCCAGCCTCTTGGACTTCACTTGTGCGTAACCGTTTCGTCATCGGCAACTGGAAACTCAACGGCGGCCTCGTTTTCAATGCCGGGCTGCTGAATTCGCTGGTTGCCGGTCTTGCCTCCAACGCGGGTAAGCATTGCGGTGTCTGTGTGCCTTTCCCGTATCTTGCTCAGGTCGAATCGTTGCTTCGCGGCTCTGCGTTGGCGTGGGGATCGCAGGACGTGAGCCGGTTTGATTCGGGTGCCTACACGGGCGATGTTTCCGCAATGATGGTGGCCGATTTCGGCAGCCGTTATGCGATTGTCGGGCATTCGGAGCGGCGCGCGGTGTTCGGCGATACGGATGCCATGGTGGCGGAAAAGTTTGGCCGCGCGAAAAAAGCGGGGTTGACGCCCATTTTCTGTGTCGGCGAGAGTCTTGCGGAACGCGAGGCGGGCCAGACCGAAGCGGTGGTGTCGCGGCAACTGAATTGCGTTGTCGATGCACATGGCGTCGGGTCGCTGCAAGGCACGATCCTCGCCTACGAGCCGGTGTGGGCGATTGGCACCGGCAAAACCGCGTCGCCCGCGCAGGCGGAAGCGGTGCATGTATTTTTGCGCGGCATCGTGTCGAGAATGGATGCGCAGACTGCGGCGGATTTACCGATCCTATACGGCGGCAGTGTGAAAAAGAGCAACGCGGCGGAGATATTCGCGATGCCAAATGTGGATGGCGGGTTGATCGGCGGCGCGGCGCTGGTTGCGGAAGAATTTTTGGGAATTTGGAAGGCGCTTTGAGTTTCGCTTAGGCGTGTGCGGGAAACATTGAATCGCCACGCCAATTCCGGTTGATTGGTTGAATCGTTTAAGGAAAATGCAATGTTGGCAAATCTGGTGTTGATCGTTCATGTGATCGTCGCGTTGTCGATCGTGGTGCTGGTGCTGTTGCAGCACGGCAAGGGTGCGGACATGGGGGCGGCGTTCGGTAGCGGCTCGGCGGGCAGCCTGTTTGGCGCGTCCGGTGCCGCGAACTTTCTCTCGCGCTCGACGGGCGTGTGCGCAGCGGTGTTTTTTGCAACCTGCCTGGCGCTGACGTATTTTCACGCGCCCAAATCTGCAACTGGCGTCATGAGCGGCGGCGTGATGCAGGATGCCGGCACAAAATCCGACACGGCCAAACCCGAAGGCGGCGCGAATAGCATTCCCGCGCCAAGTGCAACGCCCGCTCCGGCTACCCCGGCACCGATGGGCGCGCCTGCACAGGGAGATTCGAAGTCGCAGCAGATTCCGAAGTAGTTTTTCGAGAGCAACTTGATCAGAGATTCCTAAATCCGCAGTAAAATTCCTCGTTGTTTGTGTTGGTGTTCGAATGCCGTCGTGGTGGAATTGGTAGACACGCTGTCTTGAGGGGGCAGTGCGGAAACGCGTAAGAGTTCGAGTCTCTTCGACGGCACCAGAATAAGTAGAAGCGGGCTTTTCGACCCGAGTTGTTTTGGGTCAAAACGGCACCGAAAAATACGGGATGAAATGCGGAATCGCGTCCCGATGGGCGCGGTTATTAAGAATGCTTGAAAACTACTTTCCCATCCTGATCTTCATCGCCGTCGGCGTCGCCGTCGGCGTCGGCCCGCTGATCGCGAGCAAAGTATTGACGATCCTGCTCGGCGACGATAATCCCAGCGCGCAGAAACTCTCGCCCTATGAGTGCGGATTCGAGGCGTTTGAAGACGCGCGCATGAAATTCGACGTGCGCTATTACCTGGTCGCGATACTGTTCATCCTGTTCGATCTGGAGATCGCGTTCTTCTTCCCTTGGGCCATCGTGTTACAGGAGATCGGCTGGTTCGGTTTCTGGTCCATGATGGTGTTCCTCGGCATTCTCGTCGCGGGCTTCATTTACGAATGGAAAAAAGGGGCGCTGGATTGGGAATAATTGAGCGAAAAATCCGCCGCCTGGGAGGTTCAAATGCCTGAAGGTTCAGTCGTAAGCCCGGTCGGCACGCAAGGCTTTGTCACGACCCAGGTCGATACGCTGCTCAATTGGGCACGTACCGGTTCACTCTGGCCGATGACGTTTGGCCTAGCCTGCTGTGCGGTGGAAATGATGCATGCCGGCGCGTCCCGTTACGATTTGGACCGTTTCGGTATCGTCTTTCGGCCGAGCCCGCGCCAATCGGACGTGATGATTGTCGCCGGCACGCTCTGCAACAAGATGGCACCCGCCTTGCGAAAGGTCTATGACCAAATGGCCGAGCCGCGCTGGGTGATCTCGATGGGTTCCTGCGCGAATGGCGGCGGCTATTACCATTATTCCTATTCAGTGGTGCGCGGCTGCGACCGGATCGTGCCGGTGGATATTTATGTGCCCGGCTGCCCACCCACGGCCGAAGCCCTGCTCTACGGCCTCATCCAGTTGCAAAACAAAATCAAACGTACCAATACGATTGCGCGCTGAACCATTTTCATGTCGAAAAAACTAGAACAGCTTCGCACCAGTCTCATGGTGGTCTTCGGCGACGCGATAGACTCGCTCGTCGATGACAAGGGGCAGGTCGCGATCGAAATCGATGCCTCGACGTTGACGGCGACCATGACCGCGCTGCGCGATGATCCGGTATTCGCGTTCAGCCAACTGATCGATGTGTGCGGCGTGGATTACGCCGAGTATGGTGGCGTGTGGGATAAATCGCGTTACGCAGTCGTCTATCACTTGCTGTCGATTTCGCACAACTGGCGCTTGCGGGTGCGCGTGTTCTGCCCGGACGATGATTTGCCGATGGTCGATTCGATGAATCCCATTTGGTCGTCGGCCAATTGGTACGAGCGCGAAGCCTTCGATTTGTATGGGATTGTTTTCAACGGCCACACCGATTTGCGGCGCATCCTCACCGACTACGGCTTTGTCGGCCATCCGTTCCGCAAGGATTTCCCGATCTCGGGTACGGTCGAAATGCGCTACGACCCCGAGCAGAAACGCGTGGTTTACCAACCCGTGACGATCGAGCCGCGCGAAATCGTGCCGCGCGTGATCCGCGAAGAAAACTACGCGGCGCGCAAGTAGGCTATGAACGAGATCAAAAACTACACCATGAACTTTGGCCCGCAGCATCCGGCTGCACACGGTGTGTTGCGCCTCGTGCTGGAGCTCGACGGCGAAGTGGTACAGCGCGCTGATCCGCATATCGGATTGCTGCATCGCGCGACCGAGAAACTGGCCGAGACGCGCACCTTCATACAAAGCGTGCCGTACATGGATCGCCTCGATTACGTCTCGATGATGGTCAACGAGCACGCGTATGTAATGGCCATCGAGAAGTTGATGGATGTGGACGTGCCGCTGCGGGCGCAGTACATCCGCGTGATGTTCGATGAGATCACCCGCATTTTGAATCACCTGCTGTGGATCGGCGCGCACGCGTTGGATGTGGGTGCCATGACCGTATTTCTTTACGCGTTCCGAGAGCGTGAGGATCTGATGGATATTTATGAGGCGGTGTCGGGCGCGCGTTTGCACGCGTCCTACTATCGCCCCGGCGGCGTGTACCGCGACTTGCCGGACCGCATGCCGAAATACGAGGCGATGCAGGATCACAACGCAGCCGCCATCAAGAAAATGAACGACAACCGGCAAGGCTCGTTGCTCGATTTCATTGAAGACTTCACCAATCGATTTCCGGGCTACGTTGACGATTACGAAACCTTGCTCACCGACAATCGCATCTGGAAGCAGCGCCTCGTCAACATTGGCATCGTTTCACCCGAACGCGCGCTTAGCCTGGGCTTCACCGGGCCGATGCTGCGGGGGTCGGGTATTGCGTGGGATTTGCGCAAGAAGCAGCCCTATGAAGTTTATGATCGGATGGACTTCGACATTCCCATCGGCACCAACGGTGATTGCTATGACCGCTATCTGGTGCGCGTGCAGGAATTCCGCGAGTCGAACAAGATCATCAAGCAGTGTGTCGATTGGCTCAGAAAGAATCCCGGCCCGGTGATCAGCGACGATCACAAAGTGGCACCACCTTCGCGTGAAAACATGAAGGCCAACATGGAAGAGCTGATTCACCATTTCAAGCTCTTCACCGAAGGCTTCCATGTGCCGCCAGGCGAGACCTACGCGGCGGTCGAGCATCCAAAAGGCGAATTCGGTATTTACCTGATATCCGATGGAGCGAACAAGCCCTATCGCCTGAAAATCCGCGCACCGGGCTTTGCGCATTTGGCCGCGCTCGATGAAATGTCGCGCGGCCACATGATCGCGGACGTGGTGACGATCATCGGCACGCAGGATATTGTGTTCGGCGAGATTGACCGATGAGCACCGACAAAATGTTATCCGATGAATCAAAACGCAAGATTGATCGCGAGTTGACCAAATTCCCCGCCGACCAAAAACAGTCTGCCGTGATGGCCGCACTCGCGATTGCGCAAGATGAACACGGCTGGTTGCCGAATGCCTTGATGGATGAAGTCGCCGCGTATCTTGGCATGCCGTCGATCGCCGTGTATGAAGTGGCGACGTTCTACAACATGTACAACCTGAAGCCGATGGGCAAGACGAAAATTACCGTCTGCACCAATTTGCCGTGCGCGCTGTCGGGCGGTGTGGACGCGGCCGAATACCTGAAGAAAAAACTCGGTGTCGATTGGAAAGAAATCACCGCCGATGGCAATTTCAGTTTGGTGGAAGGCGAATGCATGGGTGCCTGCGGCGATGCGCCGGTGCTGACGGTCAACAACAAACGCATGTGCAGCTTCATGTCGAACGACAAACTCGATCAACTGATTGAGGAATTGAAGCAATGAAGATGCTCGATTACGGCCCCGACGCGATCATCATGCCCGGCTTGAGCGGCGACAATTGGCGACTCAAGGATTACGAGTCGCGCGCGGGCTATGTGGCGCTGAAGAAAATTGTGAAGAACGGCATGAAGCCCGAGGAAGTCATCGCCGAAGTTAAGAAATCCGCCTTGCGCGGGCGCGGCGGCGCGGGCTTTCCGACCGGGCTCAAATGGAGTTTCATGCCGCGATCGTTCCCGGGTGCCAAGTATCTCGTCTGCAATTCCGACGAAGGCGAGCCGGGAACGTTCAAAGACCGCGACATCATGCGCTACAACCCGCATGTGTTGATCGAAGGCATGATCATCGCCGCATACGCAATGGGTATTTCGGTGGGTTACAACTATATTCACGGTGAAATCTGGGCCGAGTATGATCGTTTTGACGAGGCGCTTGAAGAAGCGCGCGCCGCCGGCTATCTCGGCAACAATATCCTCGGCTCCGATTTTTCGTTTCAACTGCACGCGTTCCATGGCTACGGTGCCTACATTTGCGGCGAAGAAACCGCGCTTCTGGAATCGCTCGAAGGCAAAAAAGGGCAGCCGCGTTTCAAGCCGCCGTTCCCGGCGAGCTTTGGCATGTACGGCAAGCCCACCACCATCAACAATACCGAGACGTTTGCGGCCGTTCCGTACATCATCCGCGAGGGCGGCGAGGCGTTCCTGAATCTGGGCAAGCCCAACAATGGTGGCACCAAACTGTTTTCGGTGTCCGGCCACGTCAATCGGCCCGGTAACTATGAAGTCAAGCTCGGTACGCCGTTCGCCAAATTGCTGGAAATGGCGGGCGGCATGCGCGGCGGCAAGAAATTGAAGGGCGTGATTCCCGGGGGTTCGTCGATGCCGATCATCACGGGCGACGTGATGATGCAAACCGACATGGATTACGATTCCATCGCCAAGGCCGGTTCGATGTTGGGCTCCGGTGCGGTGATCGTGATGGACGAGACCACCTGCATGGTGAAGGCGGCCGAACGGCTCGCGTATTTTTACTTCGAGGAATCCTGCGGCCAATGCACGCCTTGCCGCGAAGGCACCGGCTGGCTGTATCGCATCATTCACCGCATCGAGCATGGAAGTGGGCGGCAGGAAGATCTCGATTTGCTGTTGAATCTGGCCGACCAAATTCAGGGCCGCACCATTTGCGCGCTAGGCGATGCGGCGGCAATGCCGGTGCGCGCGTTCGTGAAAAACTACCGCGATGAATTCGAGTATCACGTCACACATAAACGCTGCATGGTGGCTGCGGGTGGGTATTCCACACCGCATGCACAAGTGCCGTTGGCAATGGCGGCGGAGTAGACCATGATCAATATTGAAATAGACGGCAAAACCGTCCAAGTGGACAACGGCGCGACGGTGATGGATGCCGCCAACAAGATCGGCACGTTCATTCCGCATTTTTGCTATCACAAGAAATTGTCGATCGCCGCCAATTGCCGAATGTGTCTCGTGCAAGTCGAAAAAGCGCCCAAGCCGTTGCCCGCCTGCGCGACACCCGCCACCGACGGCATGAAAGTCCACACCAATTCGGAATACGCCAAGACCGCGCAAAAAGGCGTGATGGAATTCCTGCTGATCAATCATCCGCTCGATTGCCCCATCTGCGATCAGGGCGGCGAGTGTCAGTTGCAGGATCTGGCGGTCGGTTATGGTTCATCGGCTTCGCGCTATCAGGAAGAAAAGCGCGTGGTGGTGAACAAAAATCTCGGCCCGCTGATTTCCACCGACATGACGCGCTGCATTCATTGCACGCGTTGCGTGCGCTTCGGCCAGGAAGTCGCCGGCATCATGGAGTTAGGCCAGGCGGGGCGCGGCGAGCATTCGGAAATTTTGGCGTTCGTCGGCAAGACCGTCGATTCGGAATTGTCCGGCAACGTGATCGATCTCTGCCCGGTCGGCGCGTTGACCTCGAAGCCCTTCCGTTACTCCGCGCGCAGTTGGGAGTTGTCGCGCCGCAAATCGGTGTCGCCCCACGATGGACTCGGTTCCAATCTGGTCGTGCAAGTCAAGCAGGATCGTGTGTTGCGCGTATTGCCATTGGAAAACGACGCAATCAACGAGTGCTGGTTGTCGGACAAGGATCGTTTCTCGTATGAGGGATTGAATGCCGACGATCGTTTGACGAAGCCGATGATGAAAATCGGTGACGCGTGGACCGAAGTGGATTGGCCGATCGCCTTGCAGGCCGTCGCCGAAGGCTTGAAACAAGTCAAGGCGTCGCACGGTGCCGAATCGCTCGCCGCACTTGCATCGCCGCATCAAACGCTCGAAGAGTTGTATCTGCTGAACAAGATCGTGCGCGGACTCGGCTCGAACAATATCGATACGCGTTTGCGGCAGGTTGATACCAGTGCCGATGGGAAATTCGTCGGTGTGCGTTGGCTCGGCATGAAAGTCGCGGAGATCGCTACATTGCAAAGCGTTCTCGTTGTCGGCTCAACTTTGCGCAAAGAACATCCGCTCATCGCCAATCGTTTGCGGCAAGCGGCAAAGCGAGGCCTCGCCATCAACATCGTGCATGTTGCCAATGACGACTTGCTGATGAAAGTCGCGAACAAAGCCATTGTTCGGCCAAGCGACATGGCGGCGACACTCGGTGCGATTGCGAAAGCGCTCGTTGACATCAAGAAAGGCACGTTGCCCGGCGAAGTCGCGCATGCCATCGCAAGCATTGCGATTTCCGCTGAAGCCAAGGCGATTGCCGAAAGTCTCGCGGCGAAGGAAAAAACGGCGGTGCTGCTCGGAAACTTTGCGCAGCATCATCCGCAATTCACGCTCCTGCATGTTCTCGCGCAGGAAATCGCCCGCTTGTGCGGCGGCACGTTCGGCTTTCTCGCTGAGGCCGCCAATAGTGTTGGCGCGGCGGTGGTCGGTGCCGAACCCGGCAAAGATGGCTTCTGCGCGCAGGGCATGGTGTGCAAGCCACGCAAAGCCTATGTGCTGATGGGTGTCGAGCCGGAAGATAGTTATGACCCGCGCGCGACTATTGCCGCATTGAAGGCGGCTGATTTTGTCGTCGCACTTGCGTCATTCAAAGGTGAGATGGCCGAATTCGCCGATGTGATGTTGCCGATAGCGCCCTTTACCGAAACCGCAGGAACATTCGTCAATCTCGACGGTACGGTTCAATCCTTTAACGGCGTCGTCAAACCGTTGGGCGATACGCGTCCCGCATGGAAAGCGTTGCGGGTACTCGGCAATCTGCTCGGCCTCTCGGGTTTCGAGCAGGACAATGTCAGTGCGATTCGTAGCGAAATTGCTGCCGATTTGTCGACATTCGTGAGCACGAAACTGAATAACACCGTTGGCGGCGTCAAGGTCGAGATGGTTGCGACGTCGGCGGGCATCGAGCGTGTCGGCGAAGTGCCGATTTACGCAGCCGATACGCTGGTGCGCCGCGCATCCAGCTTGCAAAAAACGGCAGACGCCAAAAATGCAAAGCGCGCGTGGCTTGCCGCCGATGTCGCTGCGAAATTGGGTGTGGTGAACGGTATGGACGTGCGCATCACGCAGGACGGAAACAGCGTCACGTTGAGCGCTGGAATCGACGCCGGCCTCGCGGTCGGCTGCGTGCGCGTCGCTGCGTCGCTGGCGGACACGGCGGCGCTGGGCGCGATGTTCGGCAGCATCACGATCGAAAAAGCGGCGATGGCCGCCGTGGCGGAATAGCGAACGAATCTCACATGGACGCACTTCTTCAAACACTTAACCAAGGCTTTATGACCACACTCGGCAACGAGTGGGGGCCGAGCGCGTGGCTGCTCGCCAAGGCCGTGACCATGGTGGTGATGGTGGTCGTACCGCTGCTGACCTTTGTGCTGTATTTCCAGTTAGTAGAGCGCTGGGTGATCGGCTGGATGCAGGTGCGCAAGGGGCCGAACCGCGTTACGTTCTTCGGCATCAAGTGGCTGCGCGGTTTTGGCCAACCGGTGGCCGACGCGATCAAGTTGCTGCTGAAGGAGCAAATCGTTCCTACCGGCGCCAACAAATGGTTGTTCCTGATCGCGCCCGCGTTGTCAGTGGTGCCGGCGATGGCGGTGTGGTCGATGATTCC
>JANPBQ010000248.1:0-12278 GCA_031430555.1 Betaproteobacteria bacterium | reverse complement strand
ACCGTAATCAGGTGCGCGCAACCAGCTTTCATAGCTTTGCGCAACACTCGCCTTGTACGGCTCAAAGATGCCCTCGGGACGGGCGATTTCCGGTTCCACCATCGTGTTCGTGATCATCAGGTCGAACTGCGGATCAGACTTATGTTTGATCAGCAATTCCATCGCATCGAGGTGTGAGATCTTGGTCAGATCGACCTTCATGCCGGTCAGTTGTTCCCACATCTTGTAGACCGGCGTGAGATCGGGCCGGTTGCGACCGGAAAGTATCTTCAGCACTTTCGATCGCTCCACACCGACCGGCTTGAAAGTCGGTTTCGGCACATCGCCGGTCGGCGAAGGTCTCATCGACGATTGCGCGAATGCCGAACGCGGGATTAGTCCGGCTGTGGCGAGGCCAGTGGCAAGTACCGGCGCGCAGAAGGCCGCCTTTGAAAATTCGCGGCGGGATCGATCAGGTGCCTGGTTGCCCGTGGTTTGATTGGCGGGGTCTTTAGGATGATTGTCGGGTTGCTTCATTCAAGTGTCTCCCTAATGGATGGTATTAGTTTTGGATGTCTCCCCGGCGCAGGCCGGGGCCAATGTGAATTGCAGGGTGCGCCGCAAAAAAATTGGGCCCCGGCCTGCGCCGGGGAGACATTATTCAGAGCTTTCCTCCGAGCTTCAATTCCTCGCACCAAGCCTCGAAAAGCGCGCAAGCAAATACCATTCGACTCCGTGATGACGTTTCATGAAACTCCTGATTCCTGAAACCATGTCCGCCGCGGATTTCGGCCAACCATTTATTTCAATTTGTCGGCCACCTTCACCGGCACGCGAACATGTTTCGGGTATTTCCATCGGCCGACATTGTCGCGTACCCATTCGTAGTAGAAGCGCACGCCGCGATCATCCGCCGAGCCGCCATAGCCGCCCATCTCGCCGTACGGCGCGGCGCCGTCGCTGCCGGTCACGCCTTGTGTATAGCCGCTATGGAAGAACATGCCCGCATTCGGTGCCATCCGGTATTGTTCGAACCAGGCGAACATGCGCTCGAATCCGCGCGCATCGAACACCCCTTCGGTATCGTAGTTGTCGCGTTTCCACGATTCGCAATTGATCACGTAGCCCTCGGTCGGAATGTGCATGATCTTTTGCACGAACTTGATATCCGCACCGGGAAATTCGGGCGAGGAGCGCAGGATGGTCGGACACGATCCGACATTGAGCGATGGTGCCGCCTCCTTGAACCACGCCGCCAATTTGGCCTTCTTGGCGGGGCCGCCCGGCTCGGTGAAGAGATCGAGTTTGACCCGCTCATGGCCGTATTCATGCATCAGGTCGATGAAAACATTCTTGAGTTTTCGTTCAACCAGAAATTTCCCCACGTCCTGCAGTGCCCGTTTGACGACGACCTCGTCGACTTCCTTTCCGTCTTCCGTTTTCGGCAGCAGCCGCACGCCGCGCGGCGTGAAAATGCCGACACCGACCACCATTCCGCGTTTGTCCGCCTCACGGATCAGCCACTCCAAACGCGCCGCGACGTCAGGTTTTAGATTGCCATTGGCATCAAATCCATCGCGCGCGCCCCACTCCACCGGCCAGCCGGTGTTGCCGCCCTGAACATAGACGAGGATGGCATTGAGTCCATGCTCCGCCATATTGTCGAGGTTGCGGACATAGCGCTCGGTCACACCCGTGCTCATCATGGCGGTCGCCGCACGAATGCCCCACAACTTGACTTCGTTCCCGGCCAGGTAGGCGCGACCGTTTCGCACGTTGAATTCCCTGGTGGCGACCGGCATCGCCGGCGTGCGTTCGCCTGCCGCCTGCGTGGGCGGAAACGTGACGATCTTCGCGCCGGACAGTCGCACGATGTCACCCCATCTTTTTTTCTCCGACGCGATGTATTTGCGAAATGCGATCGGCGCGAGGAAAGCCGGTTCGGTTCCCTGAGCCAGCATGCTTTCCTTGAATTTCGGCGTCGACAGCGCCCTCGCAACTTCGCGTTGCAATTGATCGACGATGGCGGCGGGTGTGTTCGCGGGGGCAACCAGACCGATCCAACTGCTGACTTGCAAATCCGGCGGCAGACCGGCTTCCGATGCGGTCGGCACATCCGGCATCGCATCGATGCGCCGGTCGTTGAAGGCCACCAGCACCCGCAACCGGCCCGCCTTGACCTCTTTGCCAACCGTGTGCGCGCCGTCCATCATGAATTGAACATTGCCCGCCACCAGATCCTCGATCGCGGCCGAGCTGCTATTGCCGGGCGTATGAACAAACCTTGTGCCGGTTTTCACCTTGAGTAATTCGACACCGACATGATTGATATTGCCGGTACCGCCTGAGCCGTAGTTGTAAGACGCCGGATGCTTCTTTGCCAGTGCGAGAAATTCTTGAATGGTCCGCGCCGGCGAGCCGGCGGGAACGATGCCCAACAGTGGCGTCACCGCCACGCGCGCAATCGGCGCGAAGTCATTCAACGTATCGACTTTCATTGCGGGATAAAGCGCCGGATTGATCGCCATCACCGCCGGATTGGCGAGCAGCAGCGTATAGCCGTCGGGCGCCGCTTTCGCGACCGCTTCCGTTGCGGTCGTGCCGCCGCCACCCGCGATATTCTCGACTGTGACCGGCTTGCCGAGTTGTTCCGAGAGCTGCGTTGCAATCTGGCGCGCGACCAGATCGGCCCCGCCACCAGCCGGAAATCCCACCACCAGCTTGATCGCCTTCGCCGGATAGTCCTGCGCCATGGCGATGGTGCCGGTCAATACGATGAACATTGCACTGACCAGCAACAGGCTGCGAGACGCCGCGCGCTTTAGTGTTGACGCAACACGCATGCGCCACACATTTATTGACTCTGGTTTCATGCATTCTCCGGGAAGATTTTCACGCATTGAATTCTGCCTGTGCAGGCTTTCAATCCGCTTTCATCCGCGTGGCAATTTGCGGCGCGATTTCGCGTGCGTGACTTATTTTGTCGGTACAAGAATCGCGTCGGCGAGCACGAATCCTCTTGCCTTGCGTTTGGTACCCTTGTCGTCACTGAATGCTTTCCAGACAGGGTCCAACTTGAGACGCTCGCGCACTTTTTCCTTGATCACGTCGCTATGGGCGAGCGAGGCCATGTCCGTGTATTCCATGGCAAGCAGAAACGTGAATGGTGCCGCCGTCGGATTCTGTCCAGGCTGCGCGATGTACATCGTGTAGGCGGACATGGCACCCTCCTCCAGCCAGCCCTTCATCTGCGGCTCGACATAACCTCGCGCGTATTGAATATAGGTCGCGTCGTCGACCACGGTCTCGTAGAGCCCCAGCACATACGCCGCCTTCGCGCGGTTGCGCACCTTTGCGGCACCGTGGCCTACCGCATAGACCAGTGTCAGGTGTTCGGCATGGCCGAGCGCCAGTGCCGCCGGTGAAAGACCGCCCGGCATGCGCTTGTCGATCGCTTTCCAGCGGGCGGTCTCGGCAAAACTGGTGAAATCGAGGATCACCGCGACGTCGAGATTGCCGATGCGTTGCCCGGCAAATGACGCGCCAAACATCTGGTAGTCCTTGAAGACGCCGGCCTTTTTCCATTGCTCGAATTGCCGGACGCCGACTGACTCCATGTGCGCACGGAACGCCGCGCGCTTTTCGGGCGGCGACTTGTAGGCAATGATGATCGACATCGGCCCGCTGTTTTTTATCTGTGCGTCTGCGGCATGCGGCGCGACGAGAAGCAGGATCGCAATGGTGCCCGCCATGCAAAGAGATGTGAGTGATTTCATGTCACAGAATTCCTGGTCGGCAATGGCCTATTGGAAAAACAAAGGTCCGCAAAAAATGTTCGGGAAATAGGCTCAATGGGTTGCATGCCGGCGGCGTATCGGCCCATTCGTACCCCACGGCTCAGAGTGGAATTCTCACTGACAGCGTCAGGCTGCGCGGTGCGCCGGGAACCACGCTCAGATCCGCCAGCGTCGAGCCGACCGAGTCGTAGTAGAGCTTGTCGGACACGTTGCCGATCTTCAACGCGTAGTCGTATTTGCCGGCAACGAGCCAATAGAAACCCAGATCGGCGACAGTGTACGAAGGCAGTCTCAAAATTCTTGAGTTGGCCGTCGTCGGCAGATTTCCGGGCTGATCGCTCACCCGTGAAATACCGAAGCCGACACCCAACCCCTTGAGCCCGCCGGTGAAGTCGTAGCGCGACCACAAATTCGCTTTTTGCTTCGGCGCGTTGGTGAGTTGCGAGCCCACCAGCGGCGCGGTCGCGGCGGCGTTCGATTTGTCGACCTTCGCATCGACATTGGAATAGCCCAACGCGATTTGCCAATTATTCATCGGCCGAAAGTTCATTTCGAATTCCGCGCCGCGCGAAGTTTCCGCACCGACCGGTTGCATACAGGTGCCGGCAATACCCGCGTTGCAGGTGACCAGCGCGAGCGTATTTTCCTTTTTGATATCGAAGAAGGCGAGCGTCATATAAAGCCGACCGCGCATCAACTCTGCCTTGGCACCGAATTCGAATTGTTTGCCCTTCTCCGGCACAAAGTCGAACACGCCCGCCGCGTTTTGCATGTTCGGCGCAATCGGCACGAACGACGTACTGTAGCTGCCGTAAAAAGTCCATTCCTTGCTGGGCTGAAACAGCAGCCCTGCCATCGGGTAGACATCCGATGGTGTCTGGCTCCGGCTTGGCAGAATCGCGACCGAGGACGAGAGCTCCTCGAAGGTCTGCTGCTCTTTTGCATAGCGCAAACCGACCGAGCCTTTCCACTGTTCGGAAAACGTCACGAAATCCGTCAAGAAGGCACCGACTGGTTTCGAGGCGGTAACGCGGCGCTGAAACGTGCCGGCGGCCAAGGCGCTGTGAAGCGGCGAGAGGCCGTAGACCGGGTTGTAAATATTGATGTTCAATGAACCCAGCCCCGGTCGAGACAACACGCCCGTGGTCGCGCCATTGACGAACTGGATTCGATTCGCGTCGAGTTCATCCTGCCCGGCCGTCACGCCAAAGAGTGCGTTGTGTTTGACGCTTCCGGTGTCGAACGCAGCGGAGAGTGTCGATTCCATATAGTCGCTGCTGCGGTGATTGTCGCCGATGCGCGCGCGTCGTTGCAGGGTGACCAAGTCCGCCAGCATTGCGACGGTGTCGTACCATTTTGTGTAGTCATGGTTTTTCACACTGCGCGCGTTGAATCGCCAGGTGAGATTCTTCGACAGCGCGTGGGTGACAAACACCGAAACCGACGCCCCCTCTTCCTGGACATAATCGCCGGGCTCCTGCAAGCGATTGGTCCGCTTCGGAATCAGGTTCACATCGCGGCTTGGCGCCGGCAGATACAAATCCTGCGCCCCCTTTCGATAGCGATATTCGCCGAGTACCGTGACGCTGGTGGCGTCCGAAAGATTCCAGGTGGCGCTCGGTGCGATGTAGCGGCTTTTGTCAAACGTAAAATCCCGGTAACCATCCTTGTCGCTGTTCTCCAGCACCACCCGGTACAAAATCTTTCGCGTGTCGTCGAGCGGGCCGGTGAAATCGGCGGCGATCGAATAGCCGGTCGCATCGGAGATCCCCAGCTTGTCACCACGGAATGCATTGCCTTTCAGATCGATATAGGCATCCTGCTCCTCCTTGGGCTTCTTGAGAATGATGTTGACGAATCCGCCGGGTTGCGCCTGGCCGTATAGAACCGACGCGGGCCCTTTCACGACTTCGATGTGATCGACGGCGATGGTCGGCGGTGAGGCAAAACGCGACACCTGCCCGGGCAGGCCATCGGTCATGAGCGCATTGCGATCATTCGACGTGGTCTTGAACCCACGCAATGAAAGATCATAGGCGCTCTGCCCGCCGCGACTGACACCTGTCATGTACTTGTAGAGATCGACGACCTCGGCGGACTCGATCGCCTTCATGAATTCACTGCTGTAATTGGTGACCGACAGCGGCGTATCACGAATCGGCACCGCCGCCTTCATCGCACTTTCCGCCGCCGGGCTGAAAAACGATGCCTTGACGACAATCGTGTCGACGCCCTGCGCCTGTTCTGCCGGCTTCGCCGGCGGAGGTGTCGACGACGGCACCGTTGCCTGCGCGAGCAAAATCTCTTTCACCTCAACCGGCTTCTCATTCTCAGAGGCACTGGGCGCTGCAATGGCGGCGGAAAACGGGGAACAGAGACAGGCCATGCCGACGGCAACGGATAGTTTGCTCAGGATACGCGGTGATTTCTGCATGATGTCCTCCGGATTGAAACCTGTTTTATTTATGGGTCGACTCGCCCATCATTTTTAGCCGCATTAGCTTTCAGTTGCCTTTCAATCGCACGGAAATACCCACAATACGGCGGGTAGTGTTGCGTTCGCGCAACGGGCGAATTCACGACTCAATGGCCCAGCGTGGCAACGGAAAAAGCCGAGATTTTCTTGTGTCAGTGAGACCTATCGCAAGCACGTGAACCGACTGAATTGAAAGCGAACTGAAAGCCGGCACTGCTCTAATATCGTCACCCTCCTCCTAATTACTGCGAATGCAATCCATGAATCCATTGACCGTCAGATTACGTTTTTTGATAAAGCATTTGGCCACTGCAGTCGCGGCGGCAATCCTTGCCTGCCCATCTGCTGCACTCGCGCAGGAAAAGGGCGAAGGGCCAATGAGTCTGTTCATCACCTATCAATGCCCGGCCGCCAACAAAGCGGCGTTCCGCGCCCACATCGCGGGGGCCGGCATCACCCAGTTTGAGCAGTGGAAGAAAGAAGGGGTCTACCAAGACTATCTCGTCTTGTTCAGTGCCTTCGTCAACACCGGCCCCACCGCGCCCGATATGCTGGTGCGCCTCGATTTCGCGAAATACGCCGACTCGGCGAAATGGAAACTGATCGAACGCGCCCAGCCGGCGGGCATGACGGCGAGTGCCCTCGCGCTCTGCACGCCAGTGACGTCGTATCTCACCGACCTGAATTTCGCCGGCAAGCCTTCCGCCAAACGCGATCTTTCCAAGGCGGTCTATTTGTGGATCCCGTATCACCTGGAAAAAAACGTCAGCAAGGCGCAATACAAGAAGTACTTTGAAATCTACGTCAAACCGCAGAACGACGCGTGGCTGGCCGAAGGCGTTTTGTCATGGTGGGGCGTGTATTTCAACCAGCACAATACCGGCACGCCGTGGGACATGATATTTCTCTATGAGTACAGCGATATTGTCGGTCTCTCGCGACGCGACAACATCAAGGAATCCGTGCGCGCGAAGCTGCGGGATGATCCCGTCTGGAAACAGGCCAGCGACAACAAGCAAAGCCTGCGCATCGAAGATCAGGTGATCATCATGGATCCGATTTTGCCGGCACGATAAATGTCCGTGGCGCAGACGCGTCGGCTCCGCATTCAACCATCATCGATGCGCATTAACCCTTCTCGAAGCAACGGAACAACACAATGAAAAAATCCTTCTCGACCGCCTGTTTCCTGCCTCTACTCATTGCGGCGAGCGCCCACGCCGCAGACGCGCCGACGATGTCGGACGCAAAGGAGCTAAAGTGGGTCGATGTCGCGACACCGGCCGGTGCCAAACAGTCTGCCCTCTGGGGTGACGCGAAAACGATCGATCAAGGCGTGATGATGCGCTGGAGATTCAACTCAAAATTGCGCGATCAGTTGCGCGCGCAGGATACGCGCGTTGTCGTCCTGGCCGGAACCTTCACCGTCGAGATCGACGGCAAATATCGCGAGTTTGGCCCGGGAGGATTTGTGAATATTCCCAAAGGCATCAAGCACTCGCTTGGTTGCGAGGCCGCCGGTGAGTGCAAATTTCTCATGCACACAATTGGCAGCGTTGACACCGCGAAATCCGGCGGGGGAAACTGAATTGTCGGAATGGGGTTTGATGCAATCTCTCGCATAACGGATTCTGGCTTTTTGATAAGGGCACTTCTATTTACCTCAAATCTCTGTCTCCCCGGCCCCCGATTAAAACATTCGAGGGCAGGCTGCGGCCGGGGCTCAATTTTGTCAATGTGTCAATGGCTTACGAAAATTGGGTACCGGCCTTCGCCGGTACGACAGGGTAAATAGAAGTACCCATAAGCTAAATCCTAGCACTGACGAGGCCTCTGGCACGAAATGCCTCCGAAACCCGCTCCAATGCTAGGCTTTTGCCTTCTTGAATTTATCCCAAGCCCATGGCCCCAGCACCAGCAACACGGTGATGGCGAGCAGCGTGGCCGACAGTGGTTTTTGCAGGAACACCATCCAATCACCCTGGCTGATTGACAGCGAGCGGCGCAGTTGCGCTTCCGCCAAGGGGCCAAGAATCATCCCGATGATCACCGGTGCCGTCGGAAAATCGTAACGCCGCATCAGAAATCCGAGCAGACCGATGGCATAGAGCAGGAAGATATCGAACGACGACTGACGCATGCCGTAAACGCCGAGCGTGGCAAAAATCAGGATGCCGGCATACAACTGCGGTTTGGGGATATTCAAGAGCTTGACCCAAATGCCGATGAGCGGAAGATTCAATACCAGCAGCATGAGGTTGCCGATATACATGCTGGCGATCAGACCCCAAACGAGATCGGCGGAATTCACGAACAACAGCGGGCCAGGCTGCAGGCCATACTGCTGGAACGCGGCGAGCAGAATCGCGGCAGTGGCGGAGGTGGGCAACCCGAGCGCCAGCAAGGATGTCATGGTGCCGGTGCTGGACGCGTTGTTGGCCGCCTCCGGACCGGCAACTCCCTCGATGGCACCGTGCCCAAACTCCTCCGGATTTTTCGCAAGCTTCTTTTCAAGCGCATACGAAATGAAGGTGGGAATCTCCGCTCCGCCAGCCGGCATGGCGCCGAATGGAAAACCGATAGCCGTCCCGCGCAACCACGGTCCGATGGATCGTTTCCAGTCCTCCGCTTTCATCCAGATGGAGCCGCTCATTTTCAGAACCGATTCTTGTACTCGATAGTCCTTTGACGCCGTCCAAAGCGTCTCACCGACGGCAAACAAGCCGACGGCCACCGTGACCACCTCGATCCCGTCAAGCAATTGTGGGACGCCGAAAGCGAATCGCGCGGTGCCGGATTGGTTGTCGATACCGACGAGGCCGATCGCAAGGCCGATGAAAAGCGCCGTCAACCCCCGCAACGGAGATCCACCCAGCACGGCAGACACCGTGACAAATGCCAGCACCATGAGCGCGAAGAATTCTGTCGGGCCAAATTGCAGTGCGACATCCACCACCAAGGGAGACACGAAGGTCAGCGCGATGGTGGCGATTGTGCCCGCGACGAATGAGCCGATCGCCGAGGTCGCCAACGCCGGCCCGGCGCGGCCGCGCTTGGCCATTTGGTTGCCTTCCATCGCGGTGACGATGGTCGCGGATTCACCCGGCGTATTGAGCAAGATCGATGTGGTCGAGCCGCCGTACATGGCGCCATAGTAAATACCGGCAAACATGATCAGCGCCCCAGACGGATCAATCTTGGTCGTCACCGGCAGCAGCAAAGCGACGGTGACGGCCGGCCCGATACCCGGCAGCACGCCGACGGCGGTACCCAAGGTCACGCCGACAAAACACCACATGAGATTGGTCACGGTCAGCGCAACCGAGAAGCCCGACAACAGGGAATTGAGGATTTCCATACGCCCCGTGTCAGTAGGGCAACAGGCCGCGGGGCAGATTCAGGCCCAGGCCGTAGTTGAAAAACGAATAAGTAATCGCCGCGAGAACTGCACCCACGAGCGCATTTTGCAACCAGCGTGCGCTGCCAAATCCGCGTGCCGCCATCACAAACATGATGGTGCCTGCGATGATAAAGCCCGCGGGAACCATCAGGAAGCCGTTGACGATCATGGCCCCGCTGATCCATGCAAACGCGATCCAGAGAGTAGGGTTCGCGGCAGCCGCGTTTTCATCGACATCCTTGAAGCCACTGATAATCGCTTCTTTGAGCAGGATGAGCCCCAGGATGATGAGCCCACCCGAAACGATGGATGGCATCAGCCGCGGCCCGACCTTTGCGTATCCCGTGGCCTCCGGCAATTGCATCGTACCGAGCGCCATCAAAATGCCCAGCAGAAACACGGTCGCTGCAACCGCAAGTTGGCCCGGCTTCCCCTTGCGTGAATCGGCTGATTCCATCGCTCCCCCTATCCGCGCTTTTGCGCACTGCGCGCACGCCGCGAATTTTGGTTTTTATTGTACCCGCCTAAAGCGACGCTGCCCACATCGGGAGAATGTGGGCAGCGATCCAACTATTTTTTCAAATTCAGTTTGCCGATCACATCTGCGACCCGCTTGTTTTCTTCGTCGATAAACTTGGCGAAACCATCACCTGGCAAATAGATATCGGTCCAGTCCATTTTGACCAAGGTCTCTTTCCAACCCGGGCTTTTCATCGTGGTGTCGATCGCCGCCAGCAGTTCTTTTTTCTGCGCATCGCTGATACCGGGTGCGCCGAATATGCCGCGCCAATTGAACAACTCGACATTCAGACCTTGTTCCTTGATGGTTGGCACATCGACACCGGGAATCCGTTTGTCCGCCGAAATTCCCAATGCACGCAGCTTGCCGGATTTGATTTGCGCCGCAAATTCACCATAGCCGGAAATAGACACCGTGGTGTGCCCGCCGAGGATCGACGCCAATGCTTCACCGCCGCCGGCGAACGGGACGTAGTTTACTTTCGCCGCATCAACACCGACCGCCATCGCGACTAAACCTGCGAGGATATGATCCGCACCGCCGGCGCTGCCGCCGCCCCAGGAAACCGAACCCGGCTCGGCCTTCAGTTTGTCGGTCAGATCCTTGAGGGTCTTGATGGGCGAATTCGCCGGCACCACCAGCACCTCGAATTCGCCGGTGAGACGCGCCAAGGGCGTGACCATGCTCAGATTAACGGCTGATTTATTCAAGATGATGCCGCCCACCATCACCATGCCGCCGGTCATGATGGTATTGCCGTCACCTTTGGAGGTATTGATGAACTGGGCGAGACCGATCGTGCCGCCCGCCCCACCTTTGTTTTCGAACTGCGAATTCTTGATCGCACCGGCCTTGATCATGGCGGCGGACAAATTGCGCGTGGTTTGATCCCATCCGCCACCGGGTGCCGCCGGGATCATGAATTTGATGCTATCCAACGCCATCGCCGAGGTCGCCAGAAAAAGGCTCGCCGCGACGCCGACTGCTTGAAGGGATTTGACGACAGTACTCATAATTGCTCCTCGATCTTTATGGTGAATTTTCGCTGGTTTTTTTGCTGAAACCCCGGGGTAAGCCGGAGGGCCGGATCATTATAGGATTCATTCCTTTCATTTTCCTTTAAATCGGCAACAGATTGCCCTTTCGCAACGATGGCGTCATCCGAATCGTTGACGTGATACCCACTGGCACGGGTATTGTCGTTGCGTTGCGAATTCGCTATCACCCGCTAACGATTGCGGGTCAGTTCCACCAACTCGTAGTAAGTCTGCATATACCCGCCCACCCCACCCTTGAGAAACATGGAATCGCTATCGGCGGTGAACCAGACGTCGTACGGCGGATGTTCTTGCGGCAATTGCCCTGCAGTGTCCACAAAGCGGAAGTGCCGCGCGTCGAAGCTGCCAGCCGCAACGGTTATTTTTCGCCGCCGAAATATTCAATGCTAAATCCCGGCGCCAACAACGCGCAAAGCGCCGAGCCGATGCGCATCAACTTGATTGGATTCATGCCTTTTCCTCACCAGAAATAATGCCGTCGTCGCGCAAGCGGCGGAGTTGCTCGCGCGTATAGCCGAGCGCGCCGAGCACTTCATCATTGTGTTCGCCCAGCCGGGGTGGATTGAGTCGCACGCCTGGGCGCTGTCCGTCGAGTATCAGCGGCAGCAATGGCGCGCGGGTGGTCTTGCCATCCGGCAACGTGATGGGCGCGAGGCCTCCGGTCGCCATCAAATGCGGATCGTCGAGCAAATCCTGTGGCCGCGTGATCGGCGCGAACGGCAGACCGCGTTTCTCGAATATCGCACCCAATTCCGCCGCCGTGTGCGCAGCCAACCGTGACCGCAGATTCGGCATCAGCCACTCGCGAGCTTTCACGCGGTCATTGTTGGTGGTGAGGCGCGCATCGGTTTTCAAATCCGCATAATCGAACGCATCGCAAAAAATCGCCCACTGCGTATCACTGACCACGGCCAGAAAAATCTGTTCACCCTCTTTCACCGTGAAGACATCGTAAATCGCCCACGCCGAAATGCGGCTCGGCATCGGTGCAGCAGGCTTTCCCGTGATCGCGAATTGCATCATGTGCTGCGCGACGAGAAAGACATTG
>JANPBQ010000247.1:0-12960 GCA_031430555.1 Betaproteobacteria bacterium | reverse complement strand
GTCCGCCAGCGCGTCGCTGTTCTCCCAGCGGTAGCTGAAGGGCGGGTTGGCCACGACGGCGTCGAACGCCGGCTTCTTGGCCGGGTTCAGTTCGCGCAGGATGTCCCAGTCGTTGGTCAGTGTGTCGCCATGGAAGATTTCAAACTCGGTGTCTTTCACCCCGTGCAGCAGCATGTTCATGCGCGCCAGGTTGTAGGTGGTGATGTTCTTTTCCTGCCCGTAGATCCTGCCGATGCCCTGCGGCCCCATGCGCTTGCGCACGTTCAGCAGCAGCGAGCCTGAGCCGCAGGCAAAGTCCAGCACGCTGGCGAGCCTGTCCTTCTTGCCGGTGGCGGGCTCCTGGCTGTCCAGGGTGACGATGGCGGAGAGGATGTCGGAAATCTGCTGCGGCGTATAAAACTCGCCCGCCTTCTTGCCCGACCCGGCGGCGAACTGGCCGATCAGATACTCATACGCATCGCCCAGCGCATCGATGCCGGTGGAAAACTCGTTCAGCCCCTCGGCGATCTTCTGGATGATGGTGCAAAGCTTGGCGTTGCGGTCTTCATACTTCTTGCCCAGCTTCGGGGAACTCAGGTCAATCTCGGAGAACAGGCCCTGGAAGGTGCTCTCAAAGGATTCCGTCTCGATGTACTTGAAGCCCGCTTGCAGCGTGTTCAGCAGCTCCGCATTCTGGATGCGGGCCAGGTTGGCAATGCTGTTCCAGAGGTGCGCGGGTTGGATGACGTAGTGCACCTTGCGGCGCATTTGCTTCTCGAACGCCGGGATGTCGTCCACATTGTTCGCATACCAGAGCGTCAGCGGGACCTTGCGCGCGTCTTCGCCCACATCGGGGTAGTCCTTGCCAAGTTCTTTCTTCGCCGCCGTCTCGTAGTTGTCGGAGAGGTAGCGCAGGAAGAGGAAGGACAGCATGTAGTCACGGAAATCGTCCGCATCCATTGCGCCGCGCAGTTGGTCGGCGATACTCCAGAGCGTCTTGCCGAGTTGTTTCTGATCGTTGTCGGTCATGGTTTTTTGGTCTTTTTGTTCTTTGTGGCAGTTCGCGGGTTGCGGGCAGCGGATGCCTTTGGGGGGGCCGGCAGTTGCGCGACCGCGCGGTCGAAGTCGGTCGGTGCCGCATCCGCAAGCTCGACTCTTGCTGCGTGGAAGACATCGTATTGACCTTCCGCGTGCGTCTTCGCCAGTTCGTGGGATATTTTTCCGGCGTGAGTCAAAATCTGGCGGTCGTTGATCGTGAGAAAGCCGTGCAGCTTGGCAATCCAGTCGCCCATGTGCATAGGCACGCGGCGCATCGCCTGCCCTTCGGCAAACACCAAATACTGCTCAACCAAATTGTTCAACGCGGCCAGCTCGTCCGCATCCAGATAGTTTTTGGCAATACTGACATCGGCCTTGCGGACCTTTGCCCCGCGCCAATTGGTCAAGCCCATGTTGGGCCGGCTTTTGTCTGCGCGGCGGTAAACAATTTCGGCGGCGGTTTGCCCGGTGATGGCCCAGTGCATCTTGTTTTGCACGGATTGAAAAAATTCGATGCTTTGCGGCTGCGTGGGATCGTAGTCGATGCTGGTGGCGTAGATGTCGGTGATCTTTTGATAAAAGCGCCGCTCGCTGGTGCGAATGTCCTGAATGCGCCGGAGCAGCTCATCGAAATAGTCAAACGGATGGCCGGGGTTTTTAAGCCGCTCGTCGTCCAACACGAATCCTTTGGCGATGTACTCGCGCAGGGTTTGCGTGGCCCAGATGCGGAAGCGCGTCGCCACCGCACTTTTCACCCGGTAGCCTACCGAGAGCACCATGTCCAGGTTGTAGTGCGCCACTTGTCTGGAAACTTGCCGCGCGCCCTCCGCACGAACCAACAAGAAATCCTTGTGAGTTGCCGATTCGCGCAATTCGCCTTCGTCGTAGACGTTGGTGACGTGCAGGCTAATGTTCTGCTGGGTGGTCTGGAACAACTCCGCCATTTGGCTCTGCGTCAGCCAGAGGGTTTCATCCTGCAGCCGCGCCTCGATCTTGATGCGGCCGTCTTCGGTTTGGTAAATCAGCATTTGGCCGGTGGGTGGCGTAGCACTTGCTGTGGGCGGATTGCGCGGGCTCATGCGGTGGCGGCCTCCTGCGATGGGAAAAGCTGCTGCATCAGGCCTTTCTTGTGGGTCTTGAGGGCTTCGTGCTTTTGGGTTTCGGCGGTGATCAGGGCGTCGAGGCTGCTCAGGCACGTGGCGATGCGTTGTTGTTCGTCGTCCGACGGGAAACAAATGCGGAATTCTTTGATCTGCTTCGCGCTGATATGAGGAATGCCCGAACTCGTATTAATACGATCTACGTAGGCGTGGAAGGACGGTGAATGAATCCGCTGGAAAATGAATTGAATCAGCGATGCCTTCTTGGCTCTCAAACGGGCCACGCGCTGGATAAGCAAAGCGCCTGCGTCAGCCGCTGAAACCAAAGCCGAATTCTTGCCCACCTTCGATCCGTCCATTCCTATTACCAAATCGTTGGCTTGGAGCCTGAACTTTTCGAGTCCTTCCGTTGATCCGGTGTAATACCTGTCGATCTCAGGATTGTGTCGAATTCTGCCTTCCGTCACGTTAATGCCGCGAAGCAATGGGATCCCGCTGCCGTCTTGGGAGATATCGGGACCGTCAAACGGGTAACCGGAGAGAAGATCAACCTTCTCCCCCAGTTCAATCTCATTCCACTCCCCGGCGTTTTGGAATTCGGGAAAACGGAGGCGGGGTTGGGTTTCGCCTTCGCGGGGGAAAAGCTGCTGCATCAGCCCTTTTTTATGGGTCTTAAGCGCGTCCACTTTCCGGGCTTGCGCGGCCATCAGCTCGTCCACCCAACTCAGGCACTCGGCGATTTTTTGTTGTTCGGCGGGTGACGGAAATCCAATTGTGAATTCCTTAATCTGCTTGGCGCTGATGTGAGGGATGCCTGAGCTAGTGTTGATCTTATCGACATAGGAGTGAAACGTTGTCGAATTGATCTGTTGGAAGATGAATTGAATCAATGTTGGGCTGCTTGTTCTGAGCCGGGCGACTCGCTGGATCAATAGGGCGTCTGCGTCATCGTCCGAGATCAATGAGGAGTTCTTCCCCACCTTCGAGCCGTCCATTCCGATCACCAAGTCATTTAGGCGCACTCTGAATTTCTCCAGGCCATCAGTTTCGCCTGTGTAGTATCGGTCGATCTCTGGGGTATGCCTGATTCTTCCTTCCGTTATGTTTATCCCTCTCAGAAGTCGGACGCCGCTGCTATCTTGGCTTATCTCAGGACCGTCGAACGGGTAACCTGACAACAGGTCAACCTTTTCTCCGATTGGAGTCATTTCCCAAGCGTCTTGGAACTTCGGAAACCGCAGCTTTGGCACCAATGCGGGCTTTACCTCATCCGCTGTGGCGATGGCTTTGGTCTTACTGCTCATATGCGCTGAGTCCTGAGATATTGCGGCCACCGGCGCGTTTGGTGAGTAGCGGGTGCAGGTCGGCCATGAGGGCGAGTTCCGCCTCGGTGCGGGCTTTCCAGCCCAGCTCCAGCGGGGCCATGAGGTCGCTGAGATGCTCGCCATCGAAGATCATGCGCTCAAAGATGGCGTCTACGAACGTTTGCAGGGCAGCAGCGGTGAGGCCGTGTTTTTGCGCGATGGTGGCGAGTTCTTTGGCGTTCTTCTCAGCCTTGAAGCGGGTGTAGCCCTCGCGGATGGCGGTCTCACTGAGGCCCTCGCCCGCGTTGAGCGTGCCGATGTATTCGGCGATGTCGTCGCGCTCGTTCATGAACTTGGCATCGGCGCTGATGAGACCGATGAGTTGCTCGCGGGTCATCTTCGACTTGCCCGGCCCCTGGGTCGAGAACTTGGCGATGAGGCCCATGATGTAGTCGTAATCAATGACGGCGGAGGCGAAGAGAACGAACTCGAAGTCGAGCTGCTCGACGTTGTTGCTGGTTTCGTCATCGCCGCTACTTTTCCCCTGTTGCTCTTTGAGCTTTCTGGCGGTTTCCAGATACTGGCCTTTGAAGCCGCGCAGGTTTTCGTCGGGCAGCACTTGCTCGATGCTGGCTTTGTTGTCCTCGGTGAGATCGGTGTATTGGTCGAGCTGGGTTTTGAGCCGCTGCACTTCCTTGAAGCGCTCGATAAAGACGGTCTTGGCGGCATCGCCCTTCAGGTTGGCCACGGCGGAAGGTGTGCAGTCGAGGCCCTGCGACTTCATGAACGCATCCAGTTTTTGCACTGCCTCCTGCAATTTTTCAATCACAACCGGCGCTTTATCGACCAGCCAGATTTCCCGCGCTTGCTCGCCGGTTTTCTCGCCGGAGAAAAGGGCGATGGCGGTATCCACGGCGTCCTGTTGCTGGCGAAAATCGAGGATGTTGCCGTAGGGCTTGGTGCCGTTGAGCACGCGGTTGGTGCGGGAGAAGGCCTGGATGAGGCCGTGGTGCTTGAGGTTCTTGTCCACGTAGAGTGTGTTCAGGAACTTGGAATCGAAACCGGTGAGGAGCATGTCCACGACGATGGTGATGTCGATTTTCCGCGCGGCGGGGTAATCGGCATTCGGCCACTGCTGGTCTTTGATGCGCTTTTGCACATCTTGGTAGTAGAGATCGAACTCGCTCAAGCGGTGATTGGTGCCATAGCAGGTGTTGTAGTCGGCGAGGATGGCTTCCAGGGCCTTCTTCTTAGCTTCTGGGTCGACCTTGTTGTCCTCCTGCTCTTGCGGGAGATCTTCGGAAAGCTGTTCGATGTCTTTTTTAGCTTCTGGATTCTCCGCGAGCTGTGAAGGCGGGGAGAAAACGCAGGCGATGTTCAGGGGCTTAAAGTAAGAGTCAGAGTCGGCGTCGGCGGCCTGCCTTTCGTGAAGCTTCGCGGCCTGCATTTCCTTGAACAGCGCGTGGTATTCGATGGCATCGTTGATGGACGCGGTGGCGAGGATGGCGTTGAAGCGGCGGCCACTGGTCGCGGCATCGTGCTTGGTGAGGATGGCCTCGATGACGGCGCGCTTGGCAATGGCCTCGCCGGGTTTGGGCGTGGTTTTGCCTTCTTCCTCTTTGGGCTTGAAGTAATCGACGTGAAAGCGCAGGACGTTGCCATCCTCGATGGCGTGGGTGATGGTGTAGGCGTGGAGTTGTTTTTGGAACAAGTCTTCCGTAGTTTGCAGGGTTGCCACTTCGTTCTCGACCCGAGTCACGGAGGCATTCTTTTCAAAAATGGGCGTCCCGGTGAAGCCGAATAGCTGGGCCTTGGGGAAAAATGCCTTGATGGCCTTGTGGTTCTCGCCGAACTGCGAGCGGTGGCATTCGTCGAAGATGAAGACGATGCGCTTGTCGCTGAGCGGGGCCAGCATTTCCTTGTAGGTGGGCTGGTCGTTTTTCTTGCGCTGCTGGTTGCGCTTGCTGTCTTCATCGAGCGCCAAGCCTAGCTTCTGGATAGTGGTGACGATCACCTTGTCGGCGTAGTCCTCAGACAGCAGGCGGCGTACAAGTGCAGCGGTGTTGGTGTTTTCTTCGACGCAGCCTTCCTGAAATTTGTTGAATTCCTCGCGCGTCTGGCGATCCAAATCTTTGCGGTCCACGACGAAGACACACTTGTGGATGTGGTCGTTTTCCTTAAGCAAGGTTGAGGCCTTGAAGGACGTGAGCGTTTTTCCTGAACCTGTGGTGTGCCAGATGTAGCCGTTGCCGTTGTCGTCATCAATGCACTTGACGATGTGCTGCACGGCATAGACCTGATAGGGCCGCATGATCATGAGCTTCTGCTCGCCTGCAAGCAGAACCATGTAGCGGCTGATGGTCTGTCCGAGATCGCATTTTTTCAGGAAGCGATCGGCGAAATCGTCAAGGTGAGTGATCTTCTTGTTGCTCTCGTCCGCGAATTCGTAGATGGGCAGAAAGCGCTCCTCGGCATTGAACGCGAAGTGGCGCGCGTTGTTGTTCGCAAAGTAATAGGTGCGGTCGCGATTGCTGACGATGAAAAGCTGCACGAAGCAGAGCAACGTCTTGGAGTAGCCGTTGCCGGGGTCGTTCTTGTACTCGACAATCTGCTCCATGGCACGGCGAGGATTGACGCCGAGGGTCTTGAGCTCGATCTGCACGCAAGGTACGCCGTTGATTAGCAGCATCACGTCATAGCGATGGTGGCTGTAGTCGGTGTTGATGCGGAGTTGATGGACGACCTCAAAGGTGTTCTTGCACCAGTCCTTGATATTGACGAGCGTGTAGTTCAGCGGCGTGCCGTCGTCGCGCGCGAAGCTATTGATGGTGCGAAGCGTCTTAGCTGTGGCGAAGACATCGGGCGTGACAATCTCGTCAAGCAAGCGGGCGAACTCGCTGTCGGTAAGGTTCACCCGGTTGAGCTGCTGAAATTTTTCGCGGAAGTTCTGCTCAAGCGCAGCGCGGTCGCGGATGTCAGCGCGGTATTCGTATTTCAGGTTTTGAAGCTTGCCAATGAAGCCGGATTCAATCGTCTCCTCACGAACCATGTGGCTCGGCTTGCGTGGGGGCTGGCTGTAGGGAGTTTCTGACGGACTCATGGCTAACGGATGGATGGCGTTACGGCATTTGTGCTGCGCGACAAAGCTCGATCAGTTCCACTGCAACGATTGTTCCTTTCAGTTTTGGCGGGTGTCACGATCTATCAATCCTTTTCCCAGCGAGCAGCGCAACCTACCAACGTCCAGCATTTACGGGCCTCCCAGGCCATAAATGCCTGAAATGCCGCACCAGTGCTAGAGTTTACGGTTTTTATGCTACGTGTCTTGCGCTCCATGCTACCGCATTGGGTGCCCCAATGTACCTGCATGTATTAGTGGGATTGGCAAATGGCTAGTTGCTCGAAAATAGCTAAGCATCAAATTATGAATCGGTTAACGAAACATGGCGATGTGGGCAGGGCAGAGAAATCCTGAGCCTAATCTTTCTTTGCAACTTGAATCAAATAACCGTGACGCCATTTTCCGACCCAATACCGAAGCCCCAAAAAGCAAAAGGCCCGTCCGAAGACAGGCCTAAGTGCTTCAAAGCTTTGGTGGGCCGTGAGTGGCTCGAACACTCGACCTACAGATTAAGTTGCGGTATCGCTAAGCACGTTTCGGAATTTAGACGCGACTATCTTGCCATCGTCGACAAAACGAGTTGCCCTCCCACTAGAGATCCATATTCCCAAGGTTCCTGCCTATTTGACGTCATACTCATTACCGACTGCCGAACCATTCGCAAGACGATGCCAATGTCTTGCGGTATGTGCAAGTGCTTTAAAAGCGCAGCAGTGTAAGGACTATTTCGACCGTTGCCGTCTTCTGCAGTTGCGCCGTCTTTGGTTGCATAGGCAATTAGGGTCCCAGTCGTTGTGACAACGGGCGCCAGCCCGACTGCACCTGCGCTGCGTGATGCGATTAGTGACTTGGCTGCAGGATTGTCCCGACAAGCGTCAAGAAACACTAGGCGAGTCTTGGCGGGAAGGTAGTCAAGAGCCGCATTTAGCGAAATACCTGCCAACTTCACATATCCGGCGGATATGCCGTCCGCACGCATATTGGTCGGCACGAGGTAATTATTTCCTTCAACTTGCACGCCATGTCCAGCGTAGAACAAGATATTCACGTCGCGACCACTTGCATGCGACGAATAGTCATTTAACGCCCGAATCAGCGTGTCACGATCAGCGTCCAACACGAGGTCAACTTGAACTCCAAAGCTGCGCAGCAATGCCGCAAAGTCTGACGCATCATTTCTGGGGTTGGGCAACACCGAAAAACTGGTGTAGGCGCTGTTTCCGATTACCAATGCGCGCGCAGTCAGCTTCGGCGCTTGTGGTGCCAATGATATTGCAGTTGGAAGCGGCCCAGAGACTTGTGCTCTCAATGCTTCGAACTGCTGACGTAACGCTGCAAATTCAGGGCCGGAAACAGTCAAAGCAGATGGCGAATTGCTAGTCTGTAGCTGACTCTCACGCTCTTTCTTCTCTGCTGCAAGGCGCTCCTGCTCTTTGGTCTTGGCATCGGCTACTGCCTTGGCCTGAGACTTTGCTTGTTCAAGTGAGATGTTTTTGCCAAAATCGTTTGTCAGTGGACCTTCGGCAAGTTGCAAAATTTTGTTTACGGGTTCTTCCGACGCTCCCCGTGATCCGGGCGGAGCGCTTGCGAATTTTCCTTGTTGCGCTTTCGGCGTAACCACACTAACTTCTGTAGCAGTAGCGATCCCAAGAACCGCTGCCAAACCGAGGTCTGAAAGTGCCCGAGTTGCTAGGTGTTTGGTCTCTTCTGTTGCGTTTGGATTTGCCAGCGCAAGTTGGCTCAAGCGTATAGCCTCTGGGAGATTTTTTGGCGCACCTTTTCCGTTTGCGAGCGCTCGACCGAGACTGTATTGGGCTGCTGCGTAGTTTTGATTTGCAGCTTTACGATACCAACTTACGGCTTCCTGCTCGTCTTTGAAAACACCCCAGCCATGCTCGTAGACACGACCAAGATTGTATTGAGCACTCGCATACTTCTGCGCCGCTGATTTACGAAAAAAGTCAATTGCAAGGCTCTCATCCTTTTTGAGTCCGGCGCGACCTTCCAAGTGCGCTAGCCCGAGCGTATATTGACTCGCTGCATCTCCCTTTTCGGCACCTAATCTTGCCCACTTTAGTGCTTCACTGAAGTCAATTTTGACCCCCCAGCCGGCTGAATACATCAGCGCAAGTATCCCTTGTGCTTTGGGGTTGCCGGCCTCCGCGAACGGTCGCAAAATTGCATGCGCGGCAACGTAATTCCTCGCTTCGAATTCTGCTTTTCCTTCTTCGATTGCATTGCCAGCCGCAATTCCCGTCACGAAGACGAGACTCACCAACCATTTGTTTGGGCGCAGCATAATTCCCCCTCGCAAGGCAATGTGCGTTTTTGAACAGCACGTATCGTGCCTTAATCATACGCCAAGGGTGAAAAACGGTGTCTTTACTGGTTTGAGCACGACCACATCCAATTAGAATCAATGGAACAACTGTGGACGCGAACACAAGTGGCAGACTGGCAAAGCCGCGTGCCTAGATGGCGGTAGGGATGTGCAAATGTTGGGATTCAAATACAGTGCACTTTGGTGGGCCGTGCGGGATTCGAACCTTCTACCTAAAGACTACGAGTCCCTTAGTACAAGCTTTGAAGGCGACAACGCTGACCGGGGCCCCGACCCAATACCAACCCCTCAAAAAGCAAAAGGCCCATCCGAAGACAGGCCTAAGTGCTTGAAAGATTTGGCTCCCCGACCTGGGCTCGAACCAGGGACCTGCGGATTAACAGTCCGTCGCTCTACCAGCTGAGCTATCAGGGAATTGTCGTTTTGGATCGTTTTCGACCTTTAACGAGACATAAATTTTACACTTTTTCGCGCACTCTGGTCAACGCCAATCGCGCTTTTCACAGAATTTCAGCGGGTATACTTGACTTATGCCACCTCTTCGCCATCCTGGAATTTCCGTCGCAACGCCTGCGGTTTACTGGCCTTCCGTGATTGTGGTCGCGCTATTCGCGTCGGTATTCTTGGCCACCGCATCGGCGAATGAAGCAACGATTATCACCGGTAAAAAATTAGTCGCTGATTCGAAATGCGAAGCTTGCCACGCGAGTAAAGTCGGCGTTGATGGTTCGCAAATCTACTTGCGCAAAGATAAGCGAGTGACCGCGCTCAGCAAATTGCAGCCACAGGTGGCACGCTGCAATACTGATCTCAACCTCGGCCTGTTTCCGGAGGACGAGGCGGCAATTGCCGCTTACCTGAACGCGAATTTCTATAAGTTCAGGGAATAAATCACAGACCGGTCGCGCGCGACACCGTGCGCAAACACCTATTTTTTTGCCAGCGATTCCTTTTCCATCAACAAATACGTGCCGTATGCGTTGATGCGGTTGGCCGCCTCGAATGCGGGCACGCCCGCAAAGCGGCTCCAATCGGTCTTGGCATAGGCCTCATCGAACGCAATGAAATCCTCGACGGCCCTGCCCATCGATTGCCGAAGAAAAATCAGGTAATCACGCGTGAGCGTCAAATCTTTGGCGGGTTCGCGCGACGGTGCGCCGTGGCCGGTGACCATGATGCGCGGCTTCTTTTCGAGCAACCGGGAGAATGTCTCCAGCCACCGCTTGCTGTCGGCTTCGCCGACAAATGGAATGCGACCAGTGAACAAGATATCGCCGGTAAAAATCACGCCGCTATTATCGACAATGATGATGATGTCGTCAGGCGCGTGGGCGGGGCCAAGATGGACGATTTCAAAGCGCATGCCGCCGAGCGTAAACGTTTTGTCGGCGTCGAGCCATACATCAGGTGGTATCAGTCGCGTATCGCGATCCACCCAGGGCGAAAGATCTTTGCGCCGCTGTTCAAGCCGCGCCGCGCCCTCACCGCCTTCCAGATAATCGCGCGCACTGCGATGCGCCCAAACTTCGGCACCAATTTTTTTGAACGCCTGTAGACCGTAGAAATGATCCGCGTGATAGTGGGTAACGATCACGCGCTTGACCGGTGTGCTGGTGATCTTGCCGATGGCATTGATCATTGCCTGGCCCAGCGACGCTGTGCCCAACGCATCAATCACCACCACGCCATCATTGGTGACGACAAAGCCTGCGTTGGAATTGAAACCGCGATTTTCCTGCGACGCGACGCCGGCTTTGCCCTGGAAAAAATAAATGTTGGGGGCGACTTGTTGCGGAACCAGCTCGGGGATGGCGGCCGGCTCCCGCGCGAGCGCACTCATACTCGTGAAAAACAAGCATGCCGCGAATGACATGCCGCGCAGATTCATGCGATGCCTGCGTTGCCTTTCATCCCGACCAATTGCGGCAAATTGAGTTTTTTCGGCTTGATGGTTTTCTTGTCGCGCAAATAGCGGGCCATCAGATCCCAGATCGGCTCACCGGTGGCGCCTTCGGCAACGGGTGCCCAACCGGCAACTTTGTATTTTTTGTTTGCGTCGATCGGCTTACCTTTGAGCATCATGTTGCCAATGCGTCCACCCATCTTCGCCAACGGATCGCAGGTATACGCTAGCCCACCGACGCGCACCATGTCGCCGCCCTGTTGATAGTACGGATCCGGATTGAACAAATTGTCGGCAACATCCTCAAGGATGGTTTTGATCATCTCGCCCGTGAATTCATTGACGGTGGTGTAGGGATAGGTGATCGCCGTTTGATCCATCAAGTGTTCCATCGTAATGGCCTGCCCTGGCAGCAACGACGTACCCCAGCGGAAACCCGGCGAAAACGCGATGTCTGTGCCCTTCACTTCCATCAGCGCGTCGAGAATCAATTGGTCGATGGTGCCATTAAAATTTCCGCGCCGATATAAGAGCCCTTCGGACACGGCAAGTTTCTCGGCAAGTTTCGATTCATACGGCGCGCGCATTTTCGTGATCAGTGCATCCATGTTTTTATCGGCAGGCAGCAAGTTTGCAAATACCGGTAACAGGCGGTATTTGATCTCGGCAATCTTGCCGTTCCTCACATCGAAGTCGAGTACACCGAGGAATTTTCCGTTGGAGCCCGCATTGGTCACCAGCGTCTGGCCGGCACTATTTTTCACCGCAATCGGTTTTGGTACGCCGTCATGGGTATGTCCACCGAGAATGACGTCAATGCCGGTCACCCGCGAGGCGAGTTTCAAATCGACATCCATGCCATTGTGCGACAGCAGCACCACCACCTGTGCGCCCTTGCCGCGCGCTTCATCAACCACCTTTTGCATCTCGGCTTCCTTGATGCCGAAACTCCAATCGGGTGTGAGATAACGCGGATTCGCGATGGGCGTGTACGGAAACGCCTGACCGATAATCGCCACCGGCACGCCGTTCATTTCCTTCATCGCGTACGGCGCAAACACCGGATCGCCGAAATCGGCAGTCTGAATATTCTGTGCAAGAAACGTGATCCTGCCTTTGAAATCCTTTTCGACAATTTCCTTGACGCGCTTGTCGCCCAACGTGAATTCCCAATGGCCCGTCATGATGTCCACGCCAAGTTCCAGCGCGGCATCGACCATGTCTTGGCCCTTGGTCCAAAGCGCTGTCGCGGAGCCTTGCCAGGTATCGCCGCCATCGAGCAACAATGTGCCGGGGCGCGACGCCTTCAACTGCTTCACCAATGTTGCCAAATGCGCAAACCCACCGACCTTGCCGTATTGGCGTGCCGCCTTGTCGAAATCAAGGTACGTAAACGCATGCGCTTGCGCGCTGCCGGGCTTGATGCCGAATTGCTTCAGCAAATGTTCGCCAACCAGATGCGGCGGTCGATTCGCCGAACCGGCGATACCCAGATTCACGTTTGGCTCGCGAAAATAAATCGGCTTCAACTGCGCGTGGCAATCGGTCATGTGCAGAAAATGCACGTTGCCAAAGCGGGGCAAGTCGTACAGCGCGGCGGATTTGTCGTTCGCCGCCAGCGCCAATGGATGATCTAGCGCAAAGCCGCCGGCACTGGCAACAGCAAGCAGGTGAAGAAATTCGCGGCGGCTCAGGTCAGACATTCATGGCACTCGGTTAAGCCCCAGACGCCCGGGGAAGCGGGTTGTAGGATGGGTGGAGCGCAGCGATACCCATCGTCCTTGCGTGCGGCCATGATGGGTATCGCTGCGCTCCACCCATCCAACGGCAGAGACGTGGGGGCTTAACCGAGTGCCATGAGGGTCTGACACCATTTAATTCGAAATCGCTATCGCGGCAATCTGGTTGTGTTCCAAGGGCGCCTCGTTCACCACCGGACACACGCTGCCGATCGATGGGGGATTGCTGATTCCGTAAACGCGTTGCGCGCGCCGCTATTTTTTCGTTAGGCCCAGCTTCTGCAAAAGCCGGAATTCTTTCTCCATCGTCGCGCGCGCGAATATGGCGTAATCCGTGCTCGTCATGTAAATCAATTCCTGATCGTACTTGTCCATGATCGCGACATGTTCGGGATCCTCCATGCCTTTCTTGAAGGCATCGTGCAACGCCTTTAC
>JANPBQ010000246.1:0-16820 GCA_031430555.1 Betaproteobacteria bacterium | reverse complement strand
ACGTTATCGAACGCTGGAAGGCAACAGGTGCCGGTTGGCAAACCCGTATGGCAGAACGGCTGAGCAAGGTTCGGTGAAGAAACCTAACTCGGCGGTCGATCGGACCGGCCAACAGCGGCCGGCCGCTCACCTTGGTCGTTAGACCGCTCGGAGGAACACGTATGCCATCGGCATTTGACCTTAGCGCCATCGCGCGCCAGATGAAGGCTGCACAGGATGATGTTTGCCAGATCGCGCCGCTCACATCTCAACTTGGGGACTTCGACGTCTCCTCCGCATACGCAGTTGCAGACTTGATTCACCAGGCACGTGTCCAGGCTGGCGCCGTTCCCGTCGGACGAAAGATCGGTTTCACCAATCCTGATATGTGGTCACGCTACGGAGTACGTGAACCCATATGGGGGTACATCTATGACACCACCGTAGTTCACCTGGGCGGCAGGCACCAAACCTGCAGCATGGGAAGGTTTGCGGAGCCCAAGATCGAACCTGAAATCGTCTTCCATTTTCGCTCTGCCCCTCCGGTCGGCGGCAGTTTCGCGGCAATACTCGCGTGCATTGACTGGGTCGCACACGGGTTTGAGATTGTGCAATCGCACTTTCCAGGCTGGAAGTTTCAGGCCGCCGACACGGTCGCAGATTGGGCGCTGCATGGTACGCTTCTGGTGGGTGAGCCCCAAGCAGTCGATCGGCTGGGCACGGATCTCATCACATCACTGGAGCACTTTTCCATTGCGCTGTCGTGCAATGGGGAGCTCCGGGAGGTTGGTACGGGGTCCAATGTGCTTGGCAGTCCATTGGCTGCCATCGCGCATCTCATTGCTGTCCTTGCAAAGCAGCCGCAGTACATGCCTCTCCGGGCAAACGAACTGGTAACCACAGGCACCGTCACGACCGCACAGGCGGTACTCGCCGGCGAGAGCTGGCGGACTGAACTGCAGGGCATTGCACTGCCGGGCCTGTCCATAGAGTTCACGCCGTGAGCGCACGGAGCAAGCGGCCTAACCCGGCAGAAGAGTCGGACTCGCCGATAAGGCCGGCGAGCCGCTCACTTCTACGTTGGGCGTCTTAGTAATGGAAGCGCAATTGAGCAATCAGCAACGCACCACCTTCGACGCGATACACCATTCGATGCTCGTCTGTTATGCGGCGTGACCAAAAACCCGATAGCGCATGCTTTAAAGCCTCTGGCTTTCCTATGCCGGTGAACGGTTCGCGTTTGGTCTCTTTTATTAGTGTGTTGATCCGCTCGACCATGCGTTTATCTTGTTTTTGCCAGTAGAGATAGTCTTCCCATGCTTCATCCGCAAAAATCAACTTCACTTCGTGAGCTTCCGCTGAACGCCTTTGCCGGCATTCAGTTGTGCGGCTGCCGAGAGAAGGCGCTTGGCGTTTGCAGGCGTGCGCAAAAGATAGGCAGTTTCTTCAAGCGACTTATAATCTTCGAGCGAGAGCATTACTACGGCCTGTTCACCGTTGCGCGTAATAATCAAGGCTTCGTGGTCGTTGCAAACGCGATCCATGGTGTTGGCGAGGTTTGCACGAACGGTGGTGTAGGTCATTGCATCCATAATCTAGGTCTCCTAATATGTACGTCTTACTGTACAGCATTTATCGCCGAGTGTCCAGCAAGCCAACGATGACGCCCAACTCGTCGTTTCAGAGGACGCCGCTTCGCGGCACCTCTAAACTCGGACGTTAGGCTGCACGAAGGCACCGCCTGCCAGCTATGTCAGCGAAGATCATCTTTCTGAACGGCCCTTCGAGCGTTGGCAAGTCGACCCTCGCCCATGCATTGCAGGCGGCTTTGGCGGAACCTTTCTGGCACTACTCCATCGATCACCTTCTTGCGGCCGGTGTACTGCCCAAAGCGAGAATAGACTCGGGTGAATTTCCATGGGCCACGCTGCGTTCGTCCTACTTCGAAGGCTTTCACCGCTCAATCCCCGCCCTAGTTGAAGCAGGGAACAACCTGATCGTCAAACACATCGTCGAAACCCAGGAGTGGATGAAGCGACTGTTGCTTCTTCTTGGGCCTCTGGATGTGTTTTTCGTAGCTTTGCACTGTCCGCTAACTGAGCTAGAAAGGCGAGAACGCGAACGCGGAGATCGTTGCATTGGTGATGCACGCGCCGACTTCAGCGTCACTCACACGTTCGGAGACTACGACTTCGAAGTCAATACATCGGACCCAGTCGACAGAAACGCGAGCGCTGTAGTTGCCGCTTGGCAATCGCGTGCCCGACCGAGCGCATTTGAGCGAATGCTTGCCGAACTGCGGAGCAATCAAAGTGCGGCCTAACTTGTTTTGTTAGAGAACCTCTGTCATTTCAATTGCATGAAAGCAGGTTGAAATAAGTCGGCACGCCTTGACTTTTTCAAACAACATCGAGAGTTGGAATCAAGAATTAAATCTTCCGGAGTTAACAAGAGAATGACGACATCGACACTGCTGCATTCCCTGTTCAAGTACAAGGCTTGGGCGAACGAAGAGCTCTTCGCGGAAGTTGAAAAGCTCGATTGCGAAACGCAGCAGGCCGAGCGCCACGCGGCGATTCGCCTGCTCAATCACATCTATGTCGTGGATCGGATATTCGCCGCGCATTTGGCGGGCGAGCCGCATGGGTACGCGGGTGCCAATACACCGGAGACGCCAACTCTCGCGGCGCTTCGTGAAGCGGTCGCCCAATCCGATCGCTGGTACGTGGATTATGTGCAGTCGCTGCCTGCCGAGCGTCTGTCGGAACGCATTGCATTCGTGTTCACCGACGGCGATCGAGGCAATATGTCGCGCGAAGAAATGCTCGCACATATCACCACGCATGGCGGCTATCACCGGGGTGGCGTGGGCCGCATTCTGGCGCAGGCGTCGGTTGCGCCGCCCAGAGACATTTTCACGGTGTATCTGCACCGCTCGGAGCCCGAGCGAAGAGCGTAGGTTTCGCAATTGATCGTACGCGCAAGCGCGGCACGTCAAGAGCGAACGGCTGAATCAGATTACTTTGACTCGTCCTTCGGCAGCGGAAAATAGGCGTAGGGCTGCTTCGGCGCTTCCGACTCTTGCTGGCGCTTGAGTTCGTGCTGATCCAATTTACGATCCCACCAGGTTGCGCGGTTGGCTTTTTGCAATTCCTTCAACTGCGGATTGTTGTCCATGAGTTCGCGGACAAACCGGGTAATGTCGGATTCGTACATGGTCATGGCAAAACCTCCTGATCGCATCGGAAAACACCAACGATTTTATCATCGTCGAGAATCATGCCCCGCAATGCGGCACAATCTTTGCTGTAAATCATGGCATGCGCGCGTACTCCAATGTCCACTAAACCCAGAAACGGCCTGTCGATGCCTGAACTCCGTTACCCCGGCTCGTTCCTGGGTTTGCTGCTGATCGGATTTTTCATCGTCACGCTGCCGCTTATCGGCGGCCTGATTTCGAGCGCGCTCGCCATCGAGCGGCTTTCCGAACAAAGCCGCAAGGCGGTGTACAACGCGGCCACCGCGACGCAAAACGCGCGTCAACTCGCGGGTCTCACACTCGCGATGGAGCGCTCGGGTCGTTTCTACGCGGTTTCGGGCGACCGTGATCTGATCGACGCCTACAAACAATCGCGCGAGAATTTCCTCAAGTTGACGGGGGAATTCATTGCATTGCCGCTCACGCCCGAGATGCGCGCGTCCGCAGAATCGATTCGGCAGCACGAAAGCGCGATCTTTGGCGCACTTGCCGCAAAAGCGCCTAGCGCCGAATTCGCGAAAGCCCTCGAACGGGATTTCGCCGATCTCGCCCGCCGCACGCAATCGCTCAATACGCTGGCGGGCCAGTCCATCGATCAAGAAGTGGATGCACTGCGCGCCTCGGCCGCAAAGTCGCGCAATCAAGTGTTCTGGCAAATGCTCGCGATGATTCCCGCCGCGCTGTTGATGATCGCCGGTTTCACGTACATGCTGGTGCGACCGATCCGCGACCTCGATCGCGCGATCAACCGGCTCGGTGAAGGCAAACTCGCGAAACGCATCCGCGTCAGTGGCCCGCGCGATATCGAAAAACTGGGTGACCAGCTTGACTGGCTGCGGCAACGCCTGATTTCACTCGAAGATCAGAAAACGCGCTTCTTCCAGCATGTGTCGCATGAATTGAAAACGCCGTTGACCGCCTTGCGCGAAGGCTCGGATTTGCTCGGCGATGAGGTGGCGGGAAAACTCAACAATGAACAGCGCGAAATTGCGCGCATCCTGAAGCACAATTCACTCACCATGGAACGGCTGATTCAGGATTTGCTGACGTATTCACAATCGCAATCGGCCGAACGGCTCGATCGCAAGGTCGCGTTTGAATCGCGCCCGCTGCAACTCAAGCATTTGCTCGATGAAGTGGTCGATGCGCAAAAGATTGCCGTCGTCGCCAAGGCATTGACCGTGCATCGCGAATGCGAAGCGGTATCGTGCCATGGCGATGTGGAAAAATTGCGTGTGGTGTTCGACAACTTGCTGTCGAACGCCGTGAAGTACTCGTCGCCGGGAGGCACCATCCTGATCAAACTGGGCAAGGATAAAGAGACGGCAGTCATCGATGTTATCGATAACGGACCGGGCATCACCCCTGATGATCTTGAGAAAATTTTCGAGCCGTTCTATCGCGGCAAAGGTGCCGCCATGTCGGGCGCAAAAGGCACGGGACTCGGGCTCGCGATCGTACGCGACTACGTTGAAATGCACCAAGGCACCGTGACAGCGCTTGCCGGCACCGGCGCGCATTTTCGCGTGACGCTGCCGAAAACATCGCGGGGATGACATGACCCGGACAGCACTCACGATGATTCTTGCGGCGTTGCTCGCCGCGTGCGCCCACGAGCGACCGCCCGTCGATATTCTGACGCCTCCCGCGCGGATCGTCATTCAACCAGCAATCCGTTCAGAGGCAGATCAATTGTTGAGCGAAGCGGCCCGGTGGCGGAGCCTCGATATTCGCGAGTTCAACATTGAGCGCGAAAATGCACGCAGCCGGTTCCTGCGCGAGAAGAGCGATTTCAACCGTGTTCGACTTGCGCTCGTGTTGGCGCTGGCACCTTCCGGCGTGCAGGCGGCTGCGACGTCGCATGACGACAACGAATTGACCGCCCTGCTTGAGCCGCTCCTGACGGGACCGAACGCGGCAAATACGCCCGGCGGCTGGGAAATCCGCGCGTTGGCGACATTGATTTTTGGCATGACCAGTGAGCGCCGAAAGATTCGCGAGTGGTTGCGCGATTCGCAAACGCGCCTGACGCTTGCCCGCAAGGACGATTCGCGCGAAGCCGAAGTACGCGCCTTGCGCGCCCGCATCGAGGAACTGGAGGCGAAACTCGATGCGTTGAAATCGATCGACCGAAGCGTCAATCGCCGTGTCGAAACACCGACCAAATAATGCGATCCGACATTCATGAGCACAATGATTGACACCGCCCGATCTTCCAACGGCACGCTGCTGCTGGTCGATGACGATTCAGACATTCTGAAATTACTGTCGATTCGCCTCAAAGCCAGCGGCTACCGCGTCGCCACGGCCAACAGCGGCGAACAGGCGTTGTCGATGGCGGCGGCCGAGCGGCCGGATCTGGTCGTCACCGACCTGCGCATGGCGGGTCTCGACGGGCTTGCGCTGTTCCATGAAATCGAGCGCCGCTATCCCGGCCTGCCAGTGATCATTCTCACGGCGCACGGCACGATTCCCGATGCGGTGGCGGCGACCCGCCAAGGCGTGTTCGGCTATCTCACCAAGCCGTACGACGCGAATGAGCTGCTTGCGCAAGTGGCGCGCGCGTTGGCGTTGCACGGTGTGGCGGCGGAGGCGGCGACGGGCGGGCAACGCTGGCGCTCGGACATCATCACCAAAAGTCTGCTGATGGAGGAGGTATTGCGGCGCACCGAGCGTGCCGCACAGGGCGAGGCAAGCATCCTGATCCAGGGCGAGAGCGGCACCGGCAAGGAACTGCTCGCGCGCGCATTGCACGCGGCGAGCCGCCGCGCCGATCGTCCGTTCATCGCGATCAATTGCGGTGCGATGCCCGAAGCGCTGCTGGAGTCCGAGTTGTTTGGCCACAAAAAAGGCGCATTCACGGGTGCGTCCGCCGATCACGCGGGTTTGTTTGTCGAAGCGGACACAGGCTCGTTGTTGCTCGATGAAATCGGTGACATGCCGCTTGCATTGCAGGTGAAATTGTTGCGTGTGCTGGAGGCGCGCGAAGTTCGACCGGTCGGCTCGACGAAATCGACCCGCGTCGATGTACGCATCATTTCGGCGAGCCACAAAAACCTCGATGCGGCGAAAGCAGCGGGGTCATTCCGTGAAGACCTTTTCTACCGTTTGAATGTGATCACACTTAAGTTGCCGGCCTTGCGCGATCGGCGCGAAGACATCCCCCTGCTGCTTGCGCATTTCCTCAAGCAATTGGCGCTGCGATATACGAAGCAGGTTCATGCGTTTTCGCCGGACGCATTGGAGATGATGGTCGCAGCACCATGGCCGGGAAATATCCGCCAGTTGTACAACGTCGCGGAGCAAGTGGTGGCGTTGTCGAGCGGTGAGATCGCCTCGACCAAGGTGGTGGAGCGCGCGATGCAACTTGAAATGCAACGCATCGATTCGTTTGAAGACGCGCGGCGGCGCTTTGAATACGACTACCTGACGCACCTCTTGACGCTCACGCAGGGTAGCGTCATCGAGGCTGCAAAGTTTGCCAAGCGCAACCGCACCGAGTTTTACAAGTTGTTGCAACGACACGGCATCGAGGCCGCCCATTTCAAGCCGCCTTTCGGGAAACTGTAAAGAAATTGTGAAAAAAGTCACATTCGACCGAGTGCGGTGTGCCACGAAAGGTCGGCGCATGTCGCCATTTAGAGACATTTTTTTATCCATTAAAACAAAAGGTTATACAACACCCCGCCAAGCTGTCGTGATTTGGCGACAGATCGGCTTTGCGAAAGCTGTCACCGCGCCAGATGCAGTTATTTAAATCATTGTTTTTGCATCGAAATTATTTCGTGGCATGCAGGTTGCATTACTGATCATGAATACTTTTGGATCACCCTCCCTCCCTGGGTGCGTCGTTGTCGGAAAGGTCCCCGGCGCGATGGTTCTCCTCCAGAAGTATTCGAGAGTGCGCCTTCAGGGGCGGTCGAAAGATCGCCCCTACTTTTTTGCGCGCTCGAAACGCGTATGCTGATAGCCCCGCAAGACGCGAGTCGCGCGCGACAATTTCAAGTACGTTGGAGTTTCATGCCAGCCAAGCGCACCCACCTTTATCCCGCCGACGTGCGCGCCGGCGGGCGACTCGTCATCGAAGCGGTGATCGGCGTGACCCATCTGGTCGAATCAATGCACGCGACCATTGCGGGCGTCACACCGCCATTGGGCAAAGCGCGCCCGGACGCCACGCGGGGTATCACCGGGTTTGTCTATCGAACGGTACGCGGTGTCACGCGCGTCGTAGGTGGCAGTATCGACATGGCGCTGGCACCGCTGGTGCCGCTGCTGGGTGAGCGTGAATCGACATCCGCACGCGACCATGTCGTCGCGGCCTTGAATGGCGTCATCGGCGATCACCTCGCCGCCACCGGCAATCCGCTGGCAATACCGATGCAATGGCGATCACAAGGAAAAACCGTCGTCGCTGAAAAATCCGCATTGACGACAGCATTTCCCAATGCGTCGGTAAAGATCGCGATCCTTATGCACGGTCTTTGCATGCATGACGGTCAATGGCGTACCGATAGCGCAGATCGGCACCACGACCACGGCGAGGCACTGGCCCGCGATCTTGGAATGACGCCGGTCTATTTGCGCTACAACAGTGGCCTGCACATTTCCGTCAATGGAAGAGCGTTATCGACGCAATTGGAATCGCTGATCAATGCGTGGCCTGCTCCGGTCGAATCGCTCGTGATCATCGCGCACAGCATGGGCGGATTGCTCGCACGCAGCGCGCTGTATTTTGCAAGCATCGAGCAACACCAATGGCCGACGAAAGTGCGTTCGCTGATCTTTCTCGGTACGCCGCATCATGGCGCACCGCTCGAACGCGGCGGCCACGGCATCGACGCGATTCTCGGCGGCAGCCCCTACACCGCGCCGTTCGCGCGCATTGGAAAAATCCGCAGCGCCGGAATCACCGATTTGCGTTATGGAGACTTGCGGGATGAAGATTGGCAGGCGCGCGAGGCGGGCGGCAAACTCGATAGCGCGACGAGAGTCGTGGCGTTGCCGGAATCGACCCGCTGTTACGCCATCGCCGCGACTCTCGGCAATCAATCAGGCGATGTGAAAGGCCGGGTATTGGGCGACGGCCTGGTGCCGCTGGCCAGCGCGCTTGGGCGGCACCGAAATTCGGTATTAACCCTGGCGATTCCGGCGGCGCAGCAACGGATTTTTTGCGGGATGAATCATATGGAACTGCTCTCGTCGAACGAGGTGTATGAGCAGATCCGGGAGTGGGTTTTGAACGATTTGGATTTAGTCGAGTTATTGAAGCGTAGCGCGCTCCAGACGGAGCCCTTCTCCCTTTAGAAAAGGGAGATTGAGAGGGATTTGCAGCGGTCGCGCCTTGACAACTCCCGTAAATAACTCTTAATCCCGCTTTTTCGAAGAGGGAACTGGAATGCGCTTCCCCCCCTACGAAACCTCGTCGATCCATGCCATCTGGATTGCTTCCAGAATCTTTTCGCCGGAGCGATTGGGCTCGTCGTCGAATTCGGGCAGCGCCATGACCCACTCACGCAGATCGGTGAAACGGATCGTCTTCGGGTCGATGTCGGGATGCGCATCCGCGAGTTGAATCGCGATCTCGAGGCTGTCGGTCCATTTCATCAGTGGGTCTCCCGCGCGTGATTGATGGTGTATTTCGGAATCTCGATCACCAGCCGCTCATTCTTGACGCGTGCCTGACAGGACAATCGCGATTGCGGCGTCAAACCCCATGCCATATCGAGCATGTCTTCTTCTTTTTCCTCGGCATCATCGAGCGACGAGAGCCCTTCGCGGACAATCACATGGCAGGTTGTGCAGGCGCAGGATTTCTCGCAGGCATGTTCGATTTCGATGCCGTTGCGCAGCAGCGCATCGCACAGCGTTTCGCCCTCGGGTGCCTCGAATTCAATTCCCGCCGGGCACAGACTTTCGTGGGGTAATACTCGAACTTGCGTCATGTGAAATTCACGTCCTCTATTTTCTTGCCGCGCAACGCGTCGGCTACGCTGCGATCCATGCGTCGCTCGGCGAAATCGCCGGTTGCCTCCGATAGGGCGGCAATCGCTTCCTTGATTGCGCGGTGATCATTGCGCCCTGAAATATTTTCCAATGCGCTCATCGATGCCTCGATCGCCGCGCGTTCATCGATTGCCAGCAGCGTCTCGCCATCCTTGTTCAAGGCCGCGCGCAAGGCCTCTATCATGCGCGCTGCTTCAACGCGCTGCTCGGACAATGCGCGCGCGATCGCGTCGTCATCGGCGTAGTTGAATCCCGCTTTCAGCATTGCCGCGATTTCGGCGTCGTTCAAGCCATACGAGGGTTTCACTTCCACGCGCGTCTCGACGCCGCTGACGGTTTCGCGCGCCGAGACTTGCAACAACCCATCGGCGTCGACCTGAAACAATACGCGAATGCGCGCCGCACCCGCCACCATCGGCGGGATGCCGCGCAATTCAAACCGGGCGAGCGAACGACAATCCTTTACCAATTCTCGTTCACCCTGCACGACATGAATCGCCATCGCCGTCTGGCCATCCTTGAACGTGGTGAATTCCTGCGCGCGGGCGATCGGCAACGTTGAATTGCGCGGAATGACTTTCTCGGCGAGGCCTCCCATGGTTTCCAAGCCTAGTGAAAGCGGGATCACGTCGAGCAACAAGAGATCATCGGCCGCGCGGTTTCCCGCCAGCACATTTGCCTGGATCGCGGCACCGAGCGCGACCACTTTGTCGGGGTCAAGATTGTTCAACGGCGCGCGGCCGAAAAATTCCGCCACCGCGTGTTGCACATGCGGCATGCGCGTCGCACCGCCGACCATCACGACGCCGTCAATATCCGCGACCGCGAGCTTCGCATCACGCAAGGCCTTTTTCACCGGTTGCATCGTGCGCTGCACGAGTGCCGCCGTCATTGCATGGAATTCATCCCTCGAGAGCTTTAGCTTGAATTCCTGGCCGTAGGAAAGCGGCAATGTCGCATCCACCATGTCTTGCGTGGTGAGTTGCTCTTTGACTTCGCGCGCTTTCATCAGCAAGCGCCGCGTATCGCGATGGTCGGCGGCGGCAATACGGTAGACCTTGCGCCAATGCGCGCCGATGGCCTGATCGAAATCATCGCCGCCGAGCGCCGAATCGCCGTTAGTGGCGAGCACCTCGAAGATACCCTTGGTCAGGCGCAAGATCGAAATGTCAAACGTGCCGCCGCCGAGATCGTAGACCGCGAAGGTGCCTTCGCTCGCGTTGTCGAGCCCGTAGGCAACCGCCGCTGCTGTCGGCTCATTCAGCAGCCGCAGCACGTTGATGCCGGCCAAGCGCGCGGCATCTTTGGTGGCCTGGCGCTGCGCGTCGTCGAAGTAGGCGGGAACGGTAACGACCGCGCCGACCAATTCACCGTCAAGCGATTCTTCGGCCAAGATGCGCAGCTGCTTGAGAATATCGGCCGACACATCGACCGGCGATTTGACGCCGGCAACGGTGTCGATTTTCACCATGCCGGGCGCGTCGATGAATTTGTACGGCAGCGCACCGTATTTGGCGACGTCCGCAATGCCGCGCCCCATGAATCGCTTAACGGAAACGATGGTGTTTTCAGGATCATCGGCTTGCGCAGCTTTCGCGGCATGGCCAACGACAACCTGCCCATCCTTTTCGTAGCGCACCACCGAGGGCAACAAAGGATCACCATCGTGATTCGGTAGTACCACCGCAGTACCGCTTCGGACGGTGGCAACAAGTGAATTGGTGGTACCCAGATCGATGCCAACCGCGAGGCGATGCTGGTGCGGTGCGGTGGCTTCGCCTGGCTCGGCGATTTGCAGGAGTGCCATGGGGCTATGACCGTTGGATAAGTGCGTTCACGCGGCGAGTGCCTCGAGCGCGTCGTCGATTTCCTCGCCGAGCTTTTCAAGGAAGCGCAATTTTCGCACCGTCTCGCGCGCCGCCATCAAGGTTGCGCTGGCCGAGAGTTGTTGCCGCAAAAGATCGAACATTAATTTTTCCTCGTTGCTTCGCTGCAATGCCAAAGCATCGAGCTGGTCACTGTCGCCGCGCGACTTCGCCTCGACCACCGCTTCACGCCATTCCATTTGCTGCGTCAGGAACTCGAGCGGCATGGCGGTGTTGGATTCTTCTTCGGTATCGACGCCGTTGATGCGCAGAAAATACCGACCGCGGTTCAACGGGGATTTAAGTGTTCGATAGCCTTCGTTGGCGCGCGTCGCCCACTGCGCGGCGAGGCGCTTTTCGGCGTCGCTGGCGCCGGCGAAACGATCCGGATGCACCTCGCGCAACAAGCTGCGGTAGGCACGCTCCAGCGCCGGCACGTCGAGTTCATACGACTCCGGCAAGGCGAACAATTCAAAATGATTTTGGGTGAAGTCAGGACTCATGCGCGAAAAAAGGGCGACGCTCTCGCCGCCCCTTCATGTTTCCCCGTGTGGCCGGGGTGTTTTTGCCGACATTTGCTGGTATCCGAATCCGAGATCGTGTCACCCCGGACTTGTTCCGGGGCCTAGGTGAGTGACATCAAATTGGGCCCCGGAACGAGTCCGGGGCGACATTTTTTAGACGTTGAAACTTTCTCCGCAACCGCACTTGTCTTTTTCTTTGGGATTGTTGAATTTGAAGCCTTCGTTCAATCCCTCGCGGACAAAATCGAGCTCGGTGCCGTCGATGTAGGCAAGGCTCTTGGGATCGACGAACACTTTGACGCCGTGACTCTCGAACGCCTGATCTTCGACGCTGGCGGAATCGACAAACTCCAGTTTATACGCCATACCGGAGCAGCCGGTGGTACGCACACCGAAGCGCACGCCGACACCCTTGCCGCGTTTGGCAAGGTAATTTTGAACGTGTTGCGCGGCGCGGTCGGTAAGTGTGATCGCCATATTTATTCCGCCGCCGCTTTCAGTTCAGTCGCGCCCAATTTCGCACGGTAATCGGCGATGGCGGCCTTGATCGCGTCTTCGGCCAGAATCGAGCAGTGAATCTTCACCGGTGGCAACGCAAGTTCTTCGGCGATCTGCGTATTCTTGATAGTGCCGGCTTCGTCGATCGATTTTCCTTTCACCCATTCGGTGACGAGCGAGGATGAGGCGATCGCGGAGCCGCAGCCGTAGGTCTTGAACTTGGCGTCCTGAATGATGCCGTCAGGCCCGACCTTGATTTGCAATTTCATCACGTCGCCGCAGGCGGGCGCGCCGACCATGCCGGTCGCCACACCGGCTTCGTCCTTGCCGAACGAGCCGACATTACGCGGGTTTTCATAATGATCGATTACTTTTTCCGAATAAGCCATGGTTCAAACTCCTGTTTACTTCATTGAAGCGTGCGCGGATTTACCAGCTTAATGCGCCGCCCATTGAACGGAATTGAGGTCAACACCGTCCTTGTACATTTCCCACAGCGGCGACATATCGCGCAGCTTTTGAATGCGCTCTTTCAACAATTTGATCGCAAAATCGATATCGGCTTCGGTGGTGAAACGACCGATGGTGAAGCGGATCGAACTGTGCGCGAGCTCATCATTGCGGCCCAGCGCGCGCAGCACATACGAAGGCTCCAGCGACGCCGAGGTACACGCGGAACCTGATGACACCGCGAGTTCCTTGATGCCCATGATGAGCGATTCGCCTTCGACAAAATTGAAACTCGCGTTCAAATTGTGCGGCACGCGGTGATCAAGATCGCCGTTCACATAGACTTCTTCCATGTCCTTCACGCCCGCGAGCAGGCGATCGCGCAACATGCGGATGCGTTCGTTCTCGGCTTTCATTTCGAGCCGTGCGATGCGAAACGCTTCGCCCATGCCGGCGATTTGGTGGGTGGCGAGAGTGCCGGAACGAAAACCGCGCTCATGACCGCCACCGTGCATTTGCGCCTCCAGTCGGATGCGCGGTTTGCGTCGCACGAACAACGCACCGACACCTTTCGGACCATAGGTTTTGTGCGCCGAAAAACTCATCAAGTCGACCTTCAGCGACTGCAAATCGATCTCGACTTTGCCTGTCGCTTGCGCGGCGTCGACATGGAACACAATGCCTTTGGCGCGGCAAATTTCGCCGATTTCGACGATTGGCTGAATGACGCCGATTTCATTATTCACAAACATGACGGACACGAGAATCGTATCGGGCCGCAGTGCGGCATTGAACACGGCCATATCGATCAAACCGTCGTCTTTCACATCGAGATAAGTCGCTTCAAAACCTTGACGTTCCAGTTCGCGCACCGTGTCAAGCGTGGCTTTGTGCTCGGTCTTGACGGTGATGATGTGCTTGCCCTTCGTCTTGTAGAAATTCGCAGCACCCTTCAAGGCGAGATTGATGGATTCGGTGGCGCCGGAGGTCCAGACGATTTCTTTTGAATCGCAATGGACCAATTTCGCGACTTCCTCGCGCGCGGCTTCCACCGCCGCTTCCGCCGTCCAGCCATAGCTGTGGCTGCGCGAAGCGGGGTTGCCGAATTGCTCGGTCAAATAGGGAATCATCTTTTGCGCCACGCGCGGATCCACCGGCGTGGTCGCGGAATAATCGAGGTAAATGGGCTGTTGCATTTTCATATTGGTTGTCGAGTGTCTATTGCGGGGTAACCGCGGATTCAGTGTGTTGATTTCGTTTCACCTGTCGCCCACGTAACGTGACCACACGCGCGGCACCGGGATTTGATTTGTTGCGTTGTTGTTCAACCAGATCGGCGAGCGTCACGCCAGCAAGGTGGTTGATCACGGTTTCATTCAGGCTTTCCCACAGGTCGTGCGTCATACAGCGTTTGTCGCCAGCGCAATTTTCCTTGCCTTCACATTGCCGCGAATCGATCGGCTCTTCGACGGCAACGATGATATCGGCTACCGTCAGTGTCGATGCTGCACGGGCAAGATGATAGCCGCCACCGGGGCCGCGCACGCTTTCCACCAATTGATTGCGGCGCAATTTTCCGAACAACTGTTCAAGATAGGAAAGCGATATTTTTTGCCGTTCACTGACACCCGCGAGCGCGACCGGGCCGCTGTCGGCATGCAACGCCACATCCAGCATGGCGGTCACGGCAAATCGTCCTTTGGTGGTCAGTCTCATCGAAAGCTCCGGATAAACCCGAGTAAACAAGTCAAGTATAGAGAACCCGAGTGGATTAATCAACTATCTGGGGTATAGGTCGCGTATCTCAAGAGGCAGGTATTCTCGGCAAAGTCTATATTCGGCGCGGCGTTCCGGGCAAAAATGCCCGGAAACACTCGCCAGCCCTTGAGTTTTGCCACCCTGCACTCCATTAGCGTGGCCGGGAGGCCGTTCAATCGCCGCCGAATTTTCTCTGCGAAAGTTCTTGCGGGCGCTCGGCCAAACGGACTTCCAATTCGGCCAGTCGCGCCATCAGCTTCGAAATCTCCGCCTCCGCATGATCGGTGCGCCCGGCGATGGTCTTCAAAATCGCGTTGAGCGGATCATTTTCATTGGTGGTAACGGCATACGCCGAGAACGCCTGCCCTGCGACGCCTTGTTCGAGACCTTCGACGATGCGCGCGGGTATGCCGACCACCGTCGCGCCGGGCGGTACTTCCTTCACCACCACCGAATTGGAGCCGATCTTGGCGCCAGCGCCGACGACGAACGGCCCGAGAATTTTGGCACCCGCCCCCACCGTAACGCCGTCACCCAGCGTCGGATGGCGTTTGCCTTTGTTCCACGAAACACCGCCCAGCGTGACGCCGTGATAGAGCGTGCAATCGTCGCCGATCACTGCGGTTTCGCCGATGACGATACCCATGCCGTGATCGATAAAGAACCGCCGGCCGAGCGTTGCGCCTGGATGTATCTCGACACCGGTGAAAAACCGACCGAGATTTGACATCAGGCGGCCCGGCCATTTCAAGCCGATTTTCCACAACGGATTCGACACCCAGCGGTGCCACCAAATCGCATGCATGCCTTGATAACACGTTACAACCTCCCACCAATTGCGGGCGGCGGGATCGCGGGCATAGACGCTTTGGATATCTTCGTGAAGTCGGGAGAACATGGGCATGTCAGTGCGTGGATGCGGATCGACGCGATCCGGAACAATCATTTTCCCATGATCCGACCCGTGCGAACACTTTGTTGCGGCGGGCTTGGCGGTTGGATCGGCGGCATGATCGGGCGCGAAACACCGAAATGTTTTCCGGTCTACTTGTCGGGATTGGCCCGCCCCTTCACGAGCGCCGCCAACAATCCCCGCAATATGGCGACCTCCTCCGGCTCCATGCGCGCACGGGCGAACAGCCGCCGCATGCGCGTCATGAATCGCTTCGGCTCGGCCGGATCGAGAAACTCCGATGCAACGGCCGCCGATTCAAGATGGCCGAGAAACCCTTCCACTTCAGCCACGCCCGCCGCCGGACGAATGGGTGCCTCGTCGATGGCGAATGCGTTCGCCGCCATCATCGTCTCGTATGCGGCGAGTTGAATCGCCTGCGACACGTTCAACGATGTGTAGTCCGGGTTCGCGGGAATGTTCGCGATCATCTGGCAGCGATCCGCTTCTTCGTTCGACATGCCGAAGGTTTCGTTGCCGAATACCAGGGCGACACGTTTGTCCGGTTCGGCAAGCCACTCTGTGCCGATATAGCCAATCGCTTTGCGCAACGGTTTGGCCTCATGCGCGAGTTCGCGCCGCCGCGCGGTAAACGCGAGAGCAAAATGCCGATCGGCCAGGGCTTCATCAAGCGTCGAAAATGTGCGCGCGCGTTCAAGCACATCGGTCGCACCCGAGGCCAGCGCGATCGCCTGCGGATGAACGAGCGCGTCGGCGTCGCGTGGCGTAACCAGTGCAAGATCGGTCAGTCCCATGGTTTTCATTGCCCGCGCCGCACTGCCGATGTTGCCCGCGTGCGAGGTCGAGATCATCACGATGCGGACGCGATCCAGCCAACTTGCGGACGACGACCGGGGCGACGGTGCGGCGGACATAGTAAAATGAGCTCCTCTTCTTGCTCTTTATCAGTGAACCACACACGGGCGGGGTGAATGCAATGGAACGGCGCGCGCGCGAACGCAAGTGTACACGCCGGCCATTCGATAATTCTCCCGGTAATCGCGTTGACGGACACGGAAAAATCCAATGCATCCAATATTAAACATCGCCGTCAAAGCGGCGCGCCGGGCGGGCGCTCTCATCACCCGCGCGTCCAACGATCTCGACAAATTGACCGTCGAGCAAAAATCCCAAAACGATTTCGTCTCGGAAGTCGATCACGCGGCGGAAGCGGCGATCATCGAAGTGCTGAGGGAAGCGTACCCGCAGCACGGCATTCTGGCCGAGGAATCGGGCTTGAAAGAAAGCGCATCGGAGTATCTCTGGATCATCGATCCGCTCGATGGCACCACCAATTTTCTGCATGGCTTTCCGCAATATTGCGTGTCAATCGCGCTTTCGGTAAAGGGTGTATTGAGCCACGGCGTGATTTACGATCCGACGCGCAATGAGTTGTTCACGGCGTCGCGCGGCGGCGGTGCGTTTCTAAACGATCGTCGGATTCGTGTATCAAAGACGATCAATTTGAAAGACGCCATGCTCGGCACCGGATTTCCCTTCAAGGAATTCTCCGGCATCGACCGCTACCT
>JANPBQ010000245.1:0-6783 GCA_031430555.1 Betaproteobacteria bacterium | reverse complement strand
GCGGCGGCTGATGCCAAAGCCAACTCAACCGGCTATACCGGGCCGGCTCTGGGCCGAGGGACCACCACGGGTGCCGGTAGCACGGGTAGCGGCGGAGGCGGCCGGGCGAGCGGAAGTTAAGTTTGCGTGCGGAACATAATGTCAATCACGGCGCAATCGATACGGACCTCTAATCTTCGCCGAGCGTGATATCCAAAAACAAGTAACGTCGACACGACGCCCTCCGTACCATTGCGATAAGCTGTCCTCATTTTTTTGTGACGGGCTGCTACGGCGGCAACAATTTCCACGCGCGCAACAAATCCCGCAGCGCCTCGGGTTTGTTGGTCGGCGCACCGGCACCGGCCTGGTCTTTGGTATTGGTGCCGTGACATGAGGCGCAGACCCGCACTTCGCCCGGCTGCATCGTGAGCCAGAATCGTTCGCGTACCACCGGGTTGCCGGCGGCGTCGGTGGTTTGCCATGCAAGCGCACGGCGCGCGGGTACGAACGCGGCAGAAGAACCATCGGGTGAAATCTTTACACTTCCGCCCGGCCCGGTGGGATTGGGAATGTTCTTTCCGTTGTCGTCATGCATCGGCTGAGCGATTACCCGTCGTCCCTGCTTGTTGCCGCCGTAGCCGCGAATCTGGTCGGCCTGATAAATCCGGAAGTGCGCAATGTCGTAAACCTTGCCGCCGCCCGGTGCCGCAGTGGTGGCGCCTCCCGGCACTCTCAAGTTGAACGGCTGTTGCAAGTCCGCCCGATCGCGCGTGGTTTGATTACGCGTGACGATCAGCGCGAGATTGTTGTTGCGCAGCCACGTTCGTAGTGCGCTTTCATCCACCGCCTCTTCCGAGAATACCGATGATTCAGGCGCTTCCAGCGGCGGTGCCGCGCGCGCCGAGCCACATGCGGACGATGAATGGCGACGGCATCGCGATGGATCGCGTATTTTGGGGCATTAATTGCGGCGGCGTCAGCGCACGAAGTTGTCGGCACCCTTCCCCACTTGCGCTATGCAATTTCTCACCGGTATGGCAGGATGCGCGGGCATCGGCGTGTTGATCACAACATGCCGCGAAGTAGACAATCTTCGAGTACACAACCTTTGGATAGACTCGTCCGGTTCGTGAAGAAACATGCCGCCGCGTTCGGGCGCGCTTACTTGCCGCTGTTTTCGGCGGGTGTGGTCGGCATCTATTTGAAAACATCGTTGATGCAGGACTATTGGCTCGGGATCGCCGCGTTGTACGGCCAAAAAGAATTGCCCGCGCGAATCGCGTTCGGCTATTTCTCGTTTGATATTTTCGTCAATTTTGTGGTGTTGCCATTCGTCGGCGTTGCGGTTGCGATATTGATATTCCGGAAATGGGCACCGCTGTTCACAACGGTTGCCGCCTGTTCATTGATCGTCTTTTACTTTGTACAGCTCCGCGCGCAGCAGGATGTCGGCCAGTACTTGTCGTTGACGATGATGCTGGAAGCCGCCCGCTTTGCCGTTTCCGAGCCGGAGTTGGCGGCGAGTTACGTGCCGGTTGGCGCACTGGTGAAGCTGTTTCTTGCACTACTCGTAACAGTAATCGGCACACTTTTTTTCTGTTGGGCAGGACGTTCCTCGCGCGCCACCGTCATCGCCAATATTGGCCTTTGCGCGCTTGCAGCAATGATGCTTTCGCTCGTCGCCGCCGCCGTCACTGTCTTTCCGACCGAAATAACGGGCCTGCATAGGAGTGTGCCGCAGAAAATTTTGGCGTCGTTAGTGGCGGACACGGGCACATCGGCGCGAGGCGCGCACAGTCTCGAAGAGAATTTGCGGACGTTTCGCGCCATGACCGCAACGCCAATCCCGGCGACCGACGATGCGCTCGCGGGCAAAGAAGCCGCGTCGAATGTCCTCTATTTTGTGATGGAGACTGGCCCGTCCGACGTATTCCCCGATACGGACGCGACTGAATTGATTCCGCCGGAACTCGCACAAAACACGCTGACCGCCTACCGTCACCAAACGACTTATCCGTACACGAGCGATGCGATTTTTTCCATTCTCTCCGGCTTCTATCCCGACGGGAGACGCGAGTTGGTGGCAAAGGGCGGATTCAAGAAACACCGTACGCTGTTCGCCCAGTTGCGCAGCCGAGGCTATCACACGGGCGCTTACGTGCAAGGCATCACCGATGATCACGTCGAAGAAAAAATGTTGCGCCAATTCGGCGTGGATACGGTATTCGTCGCGAATCGCCAAACCAACGATTCACCGGAACTTCGCACCGCCAACGCCGCCGCAGCGACGCTGACCGAGCGCATTCTGCAAGACAGCCCGCATTTCATTCCCGCCCGCAAAAAGCGGATGCTGAGCCTCTTGAGCAACGATTTGCACGCGCTCGAAAAAATGAAGTCGGATATGCGATCGACCTTGCGCGCGGGAAAAAAATTTGCCTACCTCTACCTGCCGCAAATCGGCCACGGTCCCTGGCTGGAGATTGGCAAGGCGCCGACCACGAAAGCCTATGGACGCGCGTTGATGAATCTGCAGTCGGCGTGGCTGCGCGAGTTGGCGACATTGCTGAAAGAAGAAGGTGCGCTGGCAAACACGACAATCGTTTTCACCGCCGATCATGGCGTGCGAACGCGCGCGGAGGATTCGGCGTTCAACGTCGGCACGATCAGCAGCTATTCGTTTCACGTGCCGCTATTCCTGTTTGCGCCAAACGCATTCAAAGTGCCGCTTGCGGTGCGGAATATGACTTCGCACATCGACATCGAGTCGAGCATGTCGGTGCTTCTGGGATCTCGCGCGGGCTCCGCACATACCGAAGGAGTGCCGCTGTGGGAAAGCCCGCCGAACCGCCGCGTGTACTTTTTTGCCGAGAGCTACGGTGGCGCGGATGGTTTTTATCAGGGCGATTACTTTTCAAACAACGTGATCACCGAAACGCAGTTTCAGAATTCGACCATGAATTTCACAGGCCCCGGTCTCAATGTGACCGACCCCGCCAAACGCGAATTTGTCACCGGTGCCTTGCGGGATTTCAAGCAAATGCATCGCGCAATCATCTGGGCGCAATAGTCGCCAGCAATTACGCCGTCACGCCGTCCGAAGGCACGCGCAGCGCGCTCAACGTCGTAGTCGCCCAAAGCGTCTTTTCGCGCGGCACGGATTGCTCGCGAGTTCGCCATGGTGCTCCACGCGGATGACTGGACGAGTTTGTCTATTGTCGGCGCGATTGCCTTGCCGCGCACGCGGTCGATCTTGATTGGGAGGCTGTATCGCCGCCGCACCCACATTTTTCTTGGTGATTTTGAATTCGCACCGCCTATCCGCCGCGAGCCCCATTTGCTTTCTTGCTACAATCTTCACCATCGCATCGATCGCGCCGCGCCTGCGGCAAGGGGAAAGAATGAAAAAGTCAGGATTCTGGACGACCGACTGGTTTTTCGCGCTGCTGATTGTCATTGTCATTCTCGGCTTGAGTTTTTTCACCGGGTTTTTCAAAGCGCTCGATACCAAGGCTTATGACTGGGCGGTCGGGGCCACGTCCAAGACGGCCTCGGACAAAGTCGCCGTGATTACGATCGACGAACAATCGATCGGCAACCTGGGTCGCTGGCCGTGGTCGCGCGAAATCCATGCCGGCATGATCGACAAGCTCACCGAGGCGAAAGCGAAAGTCATCGGTCACACGGTATTTTTCTTCGAGCCGCAAAAGGATCCGGGCCTCGACTACATCAATCAATTGATCGCGGTCGCCGGCAAACACGCGGTACCCGCTGCTGTCGAGCCGGTACCCGCCGCACCGCCCGTGAAGGGCAAGGCGGCACCTGCCGTGGCGGCGGCACCTGCGCCCAACGCGGTGCTGGCCGAGTTCGAGCCGATACTCGCCAAGGCCGAGCAGGCACTCAACACTGATCGACGTCTCGCGGAGAGCATGAAGAAGGCAGGCAACGTCGTGTTGCCGATGAATCTCGCCGCAAGCATTTACCCGCCCAACGGCAAATCGGACGTCAAACTGCCGGATTTCATCAAGGCGAACGTGGTGCCGGGCGCGTCATCGGCAATTTATGCGGGAGACGACCTGGGCTTTCCCATTGCAACGCTGGGTGTAGTGGCGGCCGCGGTGGGTGACTTGAGCTTGATCACCGATGATGATGGCGGCGTGCGGCGCGATATCACGACGGTGGATTTTTCCGGCAGCAACTTTCCTTCTCTCGCGCTGACGATTGCGGCGAAGAGTCTGAACCTTACCTCCAAGGACATCAAAGGCACACCGGGCGAAAGTATTTCAGTGGGCAACCTGCGCATCATCACCGACGAAAACGGCTTGATGTTTCCGTACTTTTACAAAGACGTCGGCAACAAACCGGCGATGCCGGAAGATTCGTTTTTCGATGTATACAGCGGCAAAATTCCCGCCGCCAAATACAAAGACAAGATCGTGTTGATCGGCGCAACCGCTGCGGGTGTCGGCACGCGCACGGTGACGCCGATCGGCTTGCTCTCACCGGTGCAAACCATCGCACACTCGGTGTCGTCGATATTGCAGCAACATTTTTTCCGCACACCGACCTGGGGCCTGTGGGTTACGTTGCTCGCGTTGGTGCTGGTCGCGGCCTATTTGATCGCGCTGTTGCCACGCCTTCGCGCCGGCCCGGCGGCGATGTTTACGCTGGGCATTTTCGCGGCGTTGCTGGCGATCCACTTCGCACTGATGATGGGCCCCGGCATCTGGGTGAAGTTGATGCTGCCCGCCGCGTTGCTGGTGATTGGCCATTTGCTACTCACCACCAAACGCTTCCTGATGACCGAGCGCGGCAAGGAGCAATCCGAAGCGGCCGGTGCCGAATCGAACCGCATGCTCGGCCTCGCCTTCCAGCAACAGGGCCAGCTCGACATGGCGCTCGACAAATTCCGCAAATGCCCGGTGGACGAACAATTGATGGAAAACGTGTATTCGCTGGCGCTGGATTTTGAGCGACGCCGGCAATTCAACAAGGCCGAGTCGGCGTTTGGATTTATTCACGAAAACAATCCGAAGTTCCGCGATGTGGCCGAGCGCATGAACCGCGCGAAGAACATGTCCGAGACCATCATTCTCGGCGGATCCTCCGGCGCGCGCGCGAGCAACGCGACGATGGTGATGTCGGGCTCTGCCGAGAAGCCGATGCTGGGCCGCTATCAGGTGCAAAAGGAACTCGGCAAAGGTGCGATGGGCGTCGTGTACCTAGGCAAGGATCCGAAGATCGGCCGCGAAGTCGCGATCAAAACGATGGCGCTCGCGGCGGAATTTGAAGGCGACGAATTGCAGGAAGCCAAGGACAGATTCTTCCGTGAAGCCGAGTCGGCCGGCAAGCTCGATCACCCGAACATTGTGCGCATTTTCGATGCCGGCGAAGAACACGATCTGGCGTTCATCGCCATGGAATTTTTGAAGGGCAAGGATTTGGTGGACAAGACCAAGAATCCGAATCTGCTGCCGTTCGACGAGATGTGCGACATCATGGTGAAGGTCGCCGACGCCTTGAATCACGCGCATTCGCAAGGCGTATTCCACCGCGACATCAAACCCGCCAACATCATGTACGACGCCGAGGCGAAGCTGCCGAAAGTGGCCGATTTCGGCATCGCACGCGTGACCGATTCATCGAAAACCAAGACCGGCATGGTGCTCGGTACGCCTTCATATATGTCGCCCGAGCAACTGGGCGGCAAGAAAATCGATGGCCGCTCGGATCTGTTCTCGCTCGGCGTCACGTTCTATCAATTGGCCTGCGGACGGTTACCGTTTGAAGGCGAATCGATGACGCAACTGATGTTCGCGATCGCCAATGAACCGCATCCGGATATTCTCGAATACAACCCCTCGCTGCCGGCGTGGGTGAAGGACTTCATCGATCAGGCGCTCGCGAAGAATTTTGAGAACCGTTTTCAGAACGGCACGGAATTCGCCAACGCGATCAAGGCTTATCGGCAGACGGGGTGAGCGGCGGGGTGAGGGCCGGGTTTCGCAACGCAATCAGTTTTGCGTTGCGCGGCGCAAACCGGCGGACCTCTGGGCCGCCGAGGGCCATGGCCCGCGCGCCGCGAACCGGATCGCCATGCAGGGCGATCCGTGGGGAGAGGTCAACACTAGCCCTATGAGGCCCCGTAACAACGACGCAAACGAAAGGCGCGCGATCAAGCGCGCTTTTCATTTCTATAATGCATTTTCTTGCACCTTGAAAAATTGAAAAGGCACCATGCCGCTATCACCTCCCGCCGTACCCCGCCAGGCCTTGCATCGCCGCAACATCACCATTCGCGGGTACAAGCGCGACGACGGCCTGTTTGATATCGAAGGCCATTTGCACGACACCAAAGACGTCGATTTCAAACTGGCCAGTGGCGAGCGCCGCGCCGGCGATGCCGTCCATTCGATGTGGCTGCGCATCACCGTTGATGCCACGCTGACCATCGTCGATGCCGAAGCGGCCACCGATGCAATGCCCTACATCGGGCAATGCGACCAGATCGCGCCGGACTACCGGAAATTGATCGGCATGGCGATCCGCCCCGGCTTCACCAATCGCGTGCGCGAAGAATTGGGCGGCACCCGCGGCTGCACCCACATTACCGAACTGGTGGGTTCGCTCGCGACCACCGCGTTTCAAACCTTCGCCGGGCAGGGTCTGCAAGGGCCCGACCAGCGGCCGTTTCAACTCGATCGCTGTCACGCGTTGCGAACCGATGGCCCGACGGTTGCGCACTATTACCCGCAGTGGTATCGCGGCAATTCCCCGGATCCCGCGCCCGCCAGCGAACCTGAG
>JANPBQ010000244.1:0-3688 GCA_031430555.1 Betaproteobacteria bacterium | reverse complement strand
CACGAACGTGGCCCCCATGATGATGGTCACCCATGAGCCGAAGCCGGAGAGGTAATTTCCCATCGCGATGATGGTGGATGCGCCGACTACCGGGCCGAGGATGGTGCCCATGCCGCCGAGCAGCGTCATCAGCACCACTTCGCCGGACATCTGCCAGGTCACGTCGGTCAACGTCGCGAGGCCGAGTGCGAGCGATTTGGTGGCCCCGGCCAGCCCGGCCAGCGCGGCGGAAAGAATGAACGCGACCAGTTTGTATTTGTCGACGTCGTAACCCAGCGACAACGCGCGCGGCTCGTTTTCGCGGATCGATTTCAGCACCTGGCCAAAAGGCGAGTGAATCACGCGGTTGATGAGCCAGAAGGCGGCGACGAAAATCGCCAGCACGAAAAAGTACATGACTGTGTCATCGCGCAAATCGATCAGGCCGAGCAACTTGCCGCGCGGGATGCTTTGGATACCGTCTTCGGCGTAGGTGAATGGCGCTTGCACGCAGATGAAGTACACCATTTGCGAAAGTGCGAGCGTTACCATCGCGAAGTAAATCCCTTGCCGCCGCACCGCGAGCCAGCCCACCAGCAACCCAATCAATGCGGCCGATGCGGTGCCGAAAAGGATCGCGATTTCCGGCGTCCAGCCCCACACTTTTGCCGAATGCCCGCACGCATACGCGGCGAAGCCGAAAAACATCGCGTGGCCGAATGAAAGCAGGCCGGTATAGCCGATCAGTAAATTGAACGCGCAGGCGAACAGCGCGAAGCAGAGGCATTTCATCAGGAACAACGGGTAGCCGATGAAGGGTGCCGCGCAGGCCGCCACGAGCAACACCATGTAGAAAATTGCGGTCTTGTTCTTCATTTCTCGCGCCCAAATAATCCAGCCGGCCGAATCAGCAACACAATCGCCATGATGATGAACACCACCGTGTTGGAGGCTTCCGGATAAAACACTTTGGTCAATCCTTCTATCAAACCGAGCGCCAAGCCGGTGAGGATGGAGCCGAGAATCGAGCCCATGCCGCCGATCACCACCACCGCGAACACAACGATGATGATGCCCGAGCCCATCGTCGGATTGACCAGATACCCCGGTGCCGCCATCACGCCCGCGAGCCCCGCAAGGCCGACGCCGAACGCGTAGGTCAATGTCATCATCAGCGGCACATTGATGCCGAATGACTGCACCAGCTTCGGGTTCTCGGTGCCCGCGCGCAAGTAGGCACCAAGCTTGGTGCGCTCGATGACGTACCAGGTGGCAAGACACACCATGATCGACATCACGACTACCCAGGCGCGGTACTTCGGCAGAAACATGAAGCCCAAATCGAACGCGCCTTTGAATATTTCCGGCAGCTCATAGGGCTGGCCGGAGGAGCCATAGTTGTGGCGAAAGATGCCTTCGAGAATCAATGCGAGGCCGAAGGTGAGCAGCAGGCCGTACAAATGATCGAGTTGATACAACCAGCGCAGCATGGTTTTTTCGATGATGACGCCGATGATCGCGACGCCGATCGGTGCGAGGATCAAGGCGAACCAGTAATTCAACCCGGCGTAATTGAGCAGCATCCACGAAAAGAACGCGCCCACCATGTAAAGCGCGCCGTGGGCAAAGTTCACGACATTCAGCATGCCGAAAATCACCGCGAGGCCCAGCGAGAGCATCGCGTAGAAGCAGCCATTGACCAGCCCAATGGTGAGCTGGCCCATGAGGGCTTGAATGGGGACGCCGAAGATTTCGGTCATTTTGGTTTTGAGCTTTGCTTTATGTTGACCACTGCAAATCCCCCTCAATCCCCCCTTTGTCAAAGAGGGAAGTGCCGGGTGATAAATCTCCTTTTCTAGAGGAGAACGGGGGATTTACGTGGGATAAATCAAGACATCCTGAATCAGCCGGCTTTCTTCATGAACTGCGGACACTGCGATTTCTCGAGCGATTGAAACGCTTCTTCGCCCTTCACGGTACCCATGTGTTTGTAGTAATCCCACGGGCCTTTGGATTCCGCCGGTTTTTTCACGAGGAATAAATGCATGTCGTGCACCATGCGGCCATCCGCGCGCAGCTTGCCGTTCTTTGCGAACACGTCATTGATCGGCGCGTCCTGCATCTTCTTCATCACCGCCGCCGTGTCATCCGAACCAGCCGCTTGCACCGCTTTCAAATAATGCGCAACCGATGAATACACACCGACCTGATTCATGTTGGGCTTCTTGCCGTTGTTGCGCGCTTCGAAGCGTTTCGCAAAGGCGCGGTTCTCGTCGTTCATGTCCCAGTACCAGGCTTCCGTCAGGTATAAACCCTGCGCGGTGTTCAAGCCGAGCGCATGCACGTCGGTGATGAGCATCAGCAACGCGGCCAGATTCTGGTTTTTGGTGATGCCGAATTCGGCCGCTGCTTTGACGCTGTTGACGGTATCGCCACCGGCGTTGGCGAGCCCAACTACTTTCGCTTTCGAGGCTTGCGCTTGCAACAGGAATGATGAGAAGTCGGTCGCGTTCAATGGATGACGCACGGCACCGTTGACTTTTCCGCCGTTGGCTTTCACCACTTCGCCCGTATCTTTTTCGAGCGAATGACCGAACGCGTAATCGGCCGTCAGGAAGAACCAGCTATCGCCGCCCGCCTTCACCACCGCTTTGCCGACCACGTTGGCGAGCGAAATGGTGTCGTACACCCAATGCACCGTGGTGCCGGGCTGGCAGGAATCATTGGTCAGGCGCGAACTGGCGGCACCGGTGACGACCACGATCTTGTTCTTTTCCTTGCCCAGCGCCGTTACCGCGAGCGCCACGCCGGAATTCAAATTCTCGAAAGTCGCGTCGACCTTGTCGCGGTCGAACCATTGCTGCGTCAGGTTTTTCGCGATGTCGGGTTTGTTCTGATGATCCGCACTCACCACTTCGATGGTCTTGCCGAACATCTTACCGCCGAAATCTTCCACGGCCATCTTCGCCGCGGTCACGGCACCGGGGCCGCCGAAGTCGGCGTACAGGCCCGACATGTCGGTCAGCACGCCAAGCTTCAGCGTGTCGTCGGACAATTTGCCCTGCTGCGCGTGGGTGGTGCCGGCACCGAACAGACATGCCGCCGAGATCAGTGTTGCTAAAATTTTGCGTTTCATGGTGTTGCCTCCTAGTGATGATGATTGCGGCTGCAAAGAACCGCGCTCTTTTTTCATTGCTGATTTTCAGTTTTTACGACTTATCGCTTTCTTCCCGCTTTCCCGCTTTCCCACGTTTCATACGCCCAAATATTCGTGCAGCATGTCGGTCTTCGCCGCCAGTTCATGTTTCTCGACCACCGCTGCAATCTTGCCGTGTTCCATCACGTAATGCCGATCCGCGAGCGGTGCCGCGAAACGAAAATTCTGTTCAACCATGATGATGGTCAGGCCCTTCGACTTGAGTTCGCGGATCACGCGGCCCAGCGTCTGCACAATCACGGGGGCCAGGCCCTCGGTGATTTCATCAAGCAACAAAATCTTCGCGCCGGTGCGCAGTATGCGCGCCATCGCGAGCATTTGCTGCTCGCCGCCGGAGAGGCGCGTGCCCTGGCTGTCGCGTCGTTCCTTTAAATTCGGAAACATCGTATAGATTTCATCGACCGACATGCCACCCTCACCTACCATCGGCGGCAGCAACAAATTTTCTTCGCAACTCAAGCTGGAAAAAATACCGCGCTCTTCCGGGCAATA
>JANPBQ010000243.1:0-6259 GCA_031430555.1 Betaproteobacteria bacterium | reverse complement strand
CTCGAACGACATCGATTTGTCTTTGTGCGTCACGTCTTTCGGCAAGGCCGCGACTTTCAGGCTGTCGGGCAGTTGAAGCGAAATTTCTTCAATGCTGGTTTGCGAGCCGCACTTGAAAGGAGTTCTGCGCTCAGGCTTGTTTAAATCGCCGGTTACCACCGAGGACGCAACACCCGCGACAATCAACCCGCGTGGAAACGGAAATGCGCCGGGACTGTCGAGTGTAACGGCGTCCTTGATATCGTATTTTGCTGAAAACGCGAACGGCACGGCGAGGTCGGTCGGCGAACTGCTCATATAGCTGTTGAGTCGCACGCAAGATTGACCCACTAAGAGCCCCGTTTCGCGCCCTGGGTCATTACAACGTAAGTGTATCGTCACCGGTCACCGGTTGTTTCAGGAGACACGACCAACGTCGTGTCTCGCAAGTCGGCTATCGATGTCGTTCACGGTCGAAGGGCTGATCGCATGCATTCACCGCGCGGCAACGACGAATCATCGTGTGTTCGTAATACCGATCCCGCAGGCGATGCATAAGGGCTTGTCGAGGCGCATACGAAGTGCTTAGAAGGGCAGGCGCGGCGGCGATCTCGGCGGCGGCAAGTTGGTCAATGGCGCGCCTCGTTTTCCAGCACCTCGATCTGCTCGATCAATTTCCCGAATCGTCGACCGAAAGGCGTGAGACGGTACTCCACCCGCGGCGGCACCTCGGCAAAGGTGGTCTTGGTCAGGATGCCGTAGCGCACCAACTTGCGCAGCCTTTCATTGAGCACCTTGGCCGACAATCCCTCGATGGCGTGCTCCATGGCGCCCGGACGGCACACGCCCTGCTGCACCAGACTCAGCACCGTCAGCGACCACTTGCAGCCGATGATGTTCTCCACCATCCCCTTTACACTCGGTCGGACAGTCGTTCGTGGGGTCGTGCGCGAGGCCGTTGCGGAGATTTTCGGTACAGGCGCGGAATTTTTTTCGGCTTGGCAATCATCAACATGCACCATATTGTGGGGTACGCACCGGCTGGTGCCCGCTTTTCCTTCTTCGAAACGACTCGCAGAATGCAAGCCGTGTTCAACAACCGAAGGAATGCTTCATGAGAAAGCTGATTGTATCGCTGGGCGTTGCCGCCAGTGCAATGGTGTCCGTACACGCCAACGAAGTGGCCTATCCCGCCGGCTACCGGAACTGGCAGCACGTCAAGTCAATGGTGATCCAAAAGGGCCATCCGCTGTACGACGCATTCGGCGGCATCCATCACCTTTACGCCAACAAGAAAGCGATGGCCGGTTACACGAGCGGGAAATTTGCCGACGGTTCGATCATCGTGTTCGACCTGCTCGACGCGCCGACGGCGGACAACGCGATCCAGGAAGGCGCGCGCAAGGTGGCGGGCGTGATGGTCAAGGACGCAAAAAAGTACGCTGCAACCGGCGGCTGGGGATTCGAGGGATTCAAAGGCGACAGCACCACCGAACGCGCCGTCACGCAAGCCAACGCAGCCAAGGCCTGCTTTGAGTGTCATACGGCGCAAAAAGCCAAGGACTACGTGTTCAGTACGACACGCAAGTAGACAAATAACACAAGACACCAGCACGGGCGCGGCGTTTGGTGAACTTTTACCTCAAACGCCGCACCTGTGCTGGTGTCTTTCCGGTTCGTATTCTGCAATCCACACGCCCGCGATGCCAACGCCACATCCGCTCCCGCAAGGATCAGCGCATCACGACCCGATCACGCCACCGTCATTCTTGGTGATCACAATCGTTGCCGCGCGCGGGCGCGCATTGCCGCCGTCGGGCCAGTGGCTGCGGTACGTGGCGGGGTTGGCGAGAACTTCGCTGGGCCCAGTTGGCCCGGTCTGGTTGCGATACGCCACATTGACACCGAATAGCTGGTTCGGATCAAACGTTTCCTCACCCGGGTGCTGCACATTGACAAACAGCGCCTTGCCGTCAGGCGATTCGGCAATGCCGGTGATTTCGCAGTCCTTCGGGCCGACCAGAAAACGCCGCAGCTTGGCACCGCCCGGTGCCGCACCGGCGAAGGTATCGACGGTGCGCGAGGCACCGCTCGCATCGGTGCTGGTCACCGACTTTCGGCTGCCGTCGCCCACGCTGCCCGGCAGGGCCGCCATCAACATGCAGTTGGTGACATCGGTGTAGGCGTTGTCGTCGGTCTGAATCCACAGAATGCCGGTGGCGAGGCTGAACCACAAACCGTCGGGGCTGGAGAAATCGTTGGTGGCATCCAATGCCGACAGATTGACGTTGGCCGCGTCGGCGGTCGCGCGCGCGCCGAACAGAAAAATATCCCAGCGGAACGCGATTGCCGCCGGATCATCGCCGTTTTCCTGCCAGCGAATGATGTGGCCGTTCGGGTTGCCGCGCTGTGCGGCTCCATCGGTGCGCGGATCATTGAACACGCGCGGATTGGCGGCATCGGTGAGCGCGGCGCGCCCGATCGGCGTGCCGGTGGTGAGGCGAAGCGTCGCGTTGTTGTTGGTCAGCGTCATGTAGACCTGGCCGGTGATCGGATCGACCGCGCCCCACTCGGGCCGATCCATCTTGGTCGCACCCACCGCATCGGCCGCGTGGCGCGCATGGATCAGCACATCGGCCTGATCGGCGAACGCATAGGGTGCGTAGTTGCCATTGATATTGCCGCTGCTGAAAGCGAGCTCGATCCAGGTGCCGGTGCCGTCGTCGTTGAATTTCGCGACATAGAGTTTTCCGGCATCCAGATATTTATCGCCGGCGGCGAGTCCGCCGTTGATGTCGGCCGGGTTCCACACCGCGTCGCTCACGTATTTGTAAATGTACTCGCCGCGCGCATCGCAGCCCATGTACCACGCCAGTTTTCTGCCAGTCACCGGTTTGGTTGGCCACGCGCCCTCGTGAAAGAAGCGCCCGAGACCGGTGCGTTTGCGCGGCTCGGAGTTCGGTGCGAACGGATCGATCTCGACCACCCAGCCGAACGTGTTGGCGGCATTGCGGTAATCGGCGGTGGCGTCGGCACCGGTGGCGTCAACGTTCCAGCGCTGGAAGTCATCCCCCGGCAAAGTCGCCCAACCCCACAGGCCGGCGGCGGTTGCACCGATGCCATAGCGCGTCAACCCGGCATTTTCCCTGGCCGAACGCGCGCCGCCCGCAGCGGTGCGGCGAAATCCGCCGGCCCAGTTTTCTTCGCAGGTCAGATACGTGCCCCATGGCGTGTAGCCGTTGGCGCAGTTGTTGAACGTGCCGCGGGTGGCGGTGCCGTCGGTCGAATATCGGGTGCGCATCGCCGCGTTGCCGCCGGCCGGGCCGGACATGCGCATGCGCGTGAGCGAGGTGATGCGGCGATTGAAGGTTGAATCGATGCGATACGACCAGGCGTTGCCGTTGCGTTGCACCTCGACCACCGCGACGCCGACCGCCGCCATTTCCTTGCGCACTTCTTGCTCGCTGGTGCGATTGCCCGCCGCGTCGATCGAATAGGGCGTGGCGTGCATGAAAAACCACTGCAAGTATTCGTGATTGACTGCCAGCAAGCCGCGATTGCTTTCGTCGGACTTGAAACGGCCATCGGCACCCAGGCCGAAATAGTACATGCCATCATGGTTGTCGCCGGCACGAAAATCCATCGAGGCGGCGCTGTCGGTGCCCAGATTGGAAAACGCGCCGACAGTCGCGTTGAGCGGATCGCCGAAGCGGTAGAGCACGGACGCCGAGTAGCCGGGCGGCACGCTGATTGTGTCGGCCACGGCCTTGGCGACGGTGGTGAAGTTCAGCCCGGCGGGTCTCGCCAACGGGGCGGGCGGGGTCGTCACCTGAGCCGCCGCATCGGCGACAAAATTGTCGTCATTCGAGGAGCAGCCGCTCACGCCCATGAATCCGAGTGCGGCCATGCCGAGCCCGCCCTTCAGGAATTTCCGGCGCCCCGGATTGGCCTCCATGCGGCGGATCACATCGTCGATGTGCTCGTTGCCGCTGTGGTTTGTCACTGAAAAGTCATCATTGTCAAAATCGCGCATTGCAATACTCCTCGCAAGAAAAAACGGCATCCGCCGGAAAGACATCGGCGAGGAGTATTCGATTTCAATATGACAGCGTCGTTAATTTGTGGATCGACGCGGCGGCGATTATTTTATTTTTTCCGTCTGCCCGTAATCAAGATGTCATATGCGAGAACGGAGCGACGATTGGAGCGGGTGTGCAGCAACACATACATTGCGTTGCTCGGTCTTTCATCTCATGGCCTCGTCAAGCCCAGGACCTAAGTGGTTTCCGTCTCCGCCTGTTGCGGTCGCCATTTGAGCAACGCATTTTCCGCGCGCGTCACCGCGAAATCTAGCAACAACGCGAACATCGTCAACACCAATATGCCCGCGAACACGGTGTTGATATCGAACGCCCCTTCGGCCTGATGAATGAGATAGCCCACACCGTTCGCGCTGCCCAAATATTCACCCACCACGGCACCGACGAAGGCCATGCCGACGGCGGTGTGCAGGCTCGAAAACACCCACGAGGTGGCGCTCGGCAGGTACACAAAGCGCAGCAGTTGCGAGGCGTTGGCACCCAACATGCGCGCGTTGTTCAACACCACCGGCGAGACTTCCTTCACGCCCTGATAGACGTTGAAGAACACGATGAAGAACACGAGCGTCACACCGAGTGCCACCTTCGACCAGATGCCGAGCCCGAACCAGACCATGAAAATCGGCGCCAGGATCACGCGCGGCATCGCGTTCATCGCCTTGATGTAGGGGTCAAGGATCGCGGACGCGGTGTTCGATAGCCCCAGCCACAGGCCGACCACCAAACCGAGTAGCGTGCCGATGACGAATGCGAGCGCGGTTTCCTGCAATGTCACCCACAAGTGCCGGTAGATTTCACCTTCGGTAAACCAGACCCAGATCACGCTGAAAATTTTCAGCGGCTCGCCGAAGAAAAAGGAGGCCTTGTTTTCGTTGTCGAAAAATATCGGCGGGATCAGGCCGGGGACGGTGAGGAGATGCCAGACGCCAAAGATCGCGACGAGCAACGTAATTTGCCAAAACCAGACAGGCGTTTTCTTCACGCCAACACCTTGTTTCGCGTCTGCGCATACCCCTTCAACACTTCCTCTTTCATCGCCGCCCAGATCTGCGCATGCAGCGCCAGAAATCGCGGCGTCATGCGAATTTCCGCGACGTCGCGCGGCCTCGGTAGATCGATCACAAACTCACCGATCGGATGCGTCGCCGGCCCGGCGGCAAGTACGATCACGCGATCCGACATCGAGATCGCTTCTTCGAGATCATGCGTGATGAAGACGACGGATTTTTTGTTGGCACTCCAGAGTTCGAGCAATTCGTTTTCCATCAACTGCCGGGTCTGGATATCGAGTGCCGAAAACGGTTCATCCATCAGCAATATCTTCGGATCGAGAATGAGAATTTGCGCGAGCGCGCAGCGCTTCCGCATGCCACCGGAAAGTTCATGCGGATAGCGTTGGCCGAAGCCCTCCAGACCCACACGCGCAAGCCACGCGTCGCCCTTGGCGCGGGCACTTGCTTTGTCTTCACCGCGAAATTGCAAACCCGCGGTGACGTTGTCGATCGCCGAGCGCCACGGCATGAGTGAGTCCGCCTGAAACATGTAGCCCGCTTGTGTGTTCAATCCGCTGAGCGGCTCGCCGAATACTTGCACCGCGCCGGATGAGGCTTTCAGCAATCCCGCGCCGACATTCAGCAGCGTCGATTTGCCGCAGCCGGTCGGCCCGACGATGGAGACAAATTCGCCATCGGCAATCTCAAGCGAAGTATCGCGCACCGCCGTGTAGCCAGCACCGCCGGATTTGCCGGTGAAGGTGACAGTGATGTTGTCGAAACTGAGGGCGGGGGTCATTGATGAACGATTAAACATCGTCGTCCCCGCGCACAACCAAAAGGGTTGCGCCGGGCGGGGACCCAGTGGCGTGCGCCGCAACGACACTGGATCCCCGCCTGCGCGGGGACGGCGGTTGCTGAGGGGCCTCACGCCAATTCATTTTGTTCGCAACCAATAACCGAATGAAAAAAGTCAAGCACTGGTGCGGCTTTCAGGCCGAAAACATCCCGAACGGCGCGCCCGTGCTGGGGTTTCATCTGTTTATGGGCGGTCTCTAAGTATTAGTGCAACACCTTAGTATTATGTTCACGAAAGGGAGTTGCGATGGAAAGCGGGAAGCAGAGTTATACATATACACAGATGACGTTGGCGGTGCGCGAAGAGATCAGTCGCGGTCTGGCGGCGGG
>JANPBQ010000242.1:0-3063 GCA_031430555.1 Betaproteobacteria bacterium | reverse complement strand
CCCGCCGCCAGACCGCGACTGATCTCTTCGCGCACCGCCAGCGTCATCTGTGTATATGTATAACTCTGCTTCCCGCTTTCCATCGCAACTCCCTTTCGTGAACATAATACTAAGGTGTTGCACTAATACTTAGAGACCGCCCCCCATTGACATCCTGCCCGGCATGAGGGATCCGGTCTGGTTGCTGAGTTGCTTCGCGTTGCCCACGATGACAATCGGTTTCCGCCCGAACCCGTGCAAAATAGCGCTCATGCGAGTTGTCCTGTTCATACTTTGGTGTCTGCGCTGGTTGCCGCGCGGCGCCGTCATGGCCATCGCCAATAGCCTGGGTTCGCTCCTTTTTCATTGGGGCCGAAAGCGCGTGACGCTGATCAATTTGAAGTTGTGCTTCCCGGAGAAATCCGATGTCGAGCGCGAGAAGATCGGTCGCGGCGTATTCAAAAATCTCGCCCGTTCGACGCTCGAATTAGGCCACCTCTGGTACGCGCCGGTTGATGAAGCGCTCGCAATCGTTATGGTGCGCGACCGGCATTTCATGGATGAATGGCGCGGCAAGGTGCCGATTATTGTGCTGGCACCGCATTTTGTCGGGCTCGATATCGGCGGCGCACGCTTTTCGCATGATTATCCGGAAGCGTTTTCGATGTATTCCGAACAGAAGAACAAGGTGTTCGATGCCGCTCTTCGCCGTGCGCGCAAACGCTTTAGCGATGCATTGTTGGTCACCCGCCAACAGGGATTGCGGCCGGTGCTGAAGGCGCTCAAGGAAAAGCGGCCTTTCTACTATTTGCCGGATATGGATTTCGGCGCGAAAGATGCCGCCTTTGTGGATTTCTTCGGCATCAAGACCGCCACTGTCACCGCCGTTTCAAGGCTCTGCGAAATCACCGGTGCCAAGGTGATCCCGCTCATCACGCGGCAAACAAGCGAAGGCTACGAGGCGCGTTATTATCCTGCCTGGGAGGATTTTCCATCGGGCGATGCGGCGGCGGATGCGCGGCGCATGAACGCCTTCCTGGAAGATCGCATCCGCGAAATACCGGATCAATATTTTTGGGTTCATAAGCGCTTCAAGACACGACCGGCGGGCGAGGAATACTTTTATTGAGCAACAGGGTGACGCATCATGACGATGCCGTCGCACCACCCCGACACTACCCCAACCGCGACCAATGTGATTAAATGGGCGTCATAAAAAGGCAGCGAAAGGATCACAAGCATGGCTCAATTCCAAGTCTTGTTGCGCGGCGAACATTTTCTGTTGCACCGGGAGGGCAAGGACGGCTGGTACGGCTTCATCAAGACCGTCTATGTGCAATCCGAAACCGAGGATTCCGCCTGCGAGTACGCCGTCAAACAAGCGATCTCGGATCCTGAGTTTCGCGCCTCGGTGAAGAATCCGCCCGATCAGCCACCCGCGATGAATGTCGAAGATTGTTCCGAGATCGAAAAAGACCCGAATCTTCAGGACAGCCCGTTCATTTACACGCCCGAATAGCCGCATCAGTGGCCCCGCCCCGCGTCGCATTGCGCTTCACCAAAATGCACGGCCAGGGCAATGATTTTGTAATGCTCAATGGCATCGCGCAGCAGATTTCCCTGACGCCCACCCAAATTCAGCGCATCGCCGATAGGCATCTCGGCGTCGGCTGCGATCAACTATTGATCGTCGAGCCCGCTCTGGGCGACGCTGATTTTCGTTACCGGATTTTCAACGCCGATGGCTTTGAGGTCGAGCAATGCGGCAACGGCGCGCGCTGCTTCGCGCAATTCGTGCGCGATGAAGGCCTCACCACCAAAACCGAAATCCGCGTGGAAACCACATCCGGCCTGATCGTGCCGAAAATCGAGGCCGATGGCCGCGTTACGGTGAACATGGGGCCGCCGCGTTTTGTACCCGCCGATATCCCCTTTGGAGCCGAGATCGAATCACTCAAATACGCGCTTGATGTGCGCGGCACGCACATTTCCATCGGCGCACTGTCGATGGGTAATCCGCATGCCGTGCAGGTGGTGGCGAACGTCGATCAAGCCGCCGTCGCCGAGACCGGGCCGTTAATCGAGCATCACGAAAAATTTCCCAACCGCGTCAACGCGGGCTTCATGCAAATTATCGATCGAGCAAATATTCGCCTGCGCGTCTGGGAGCGCGGCGCGGGCGAAACGCTTGCCTGCGGCACAGGCGCCTGTGCGGCGGTGGTCACCGGCATCCGCTGGGGTTTGCTCAACGAGACCGTGACCGTTCAGGCGCGCGGTGGCGAACTCACGGTAACATGGCGTGGCCTTGCGGATGCGGGCGCGCCGGTGTTCATGTCGGGTGCGACCGCCACCGTCTTCAAGGGCGAAATTTCAATATAAAGAAAAGGACACACCTCCGTGTCGAACGACTTCAGTACCGAACAAATCGCCGAATTCCTCAGAGCTCACCCGGATTTTTTTGAGCAACATGTGGATGTGTTGCTCAACATCAACGTCGCGCATCCGCATGGCGGTCGCACGGTGTCGATTCCCGAACGACAATTGATTGCGACGCGCGAAAAAGTGAAGCTGCTCGACACCAAACTCGCTGAGCTGCTTCAATTCGGCGAGGAAAACGACGCACTCTCGGAAAAAATCCACGCGCTGTCGTTGCGCCTGATCGATTGCGGCACACTCGATCAACTGATCGATACCGTGTATCTCGAATTGCTCGACAATTTCCAGGTGCCGCACGTGGCCGTGCGATTCTGGGACGTGGAAATGCCGGCCTCGCCAACACCTGAATTCCAATCCGTCGGTGTGGAGCTGCACCGCTTTGTCGACGCCATGAAGGCACCCTATTGCGGCAGCCATCCGGTGTATGAAACCAATCAATGGTTCGGTGAGCACGCCGCGCATCTGAAATCGTACGCGCTGGTGCCGCTGAAAGCCGGGCGCACGTTTGGCTTGCTGCTGATGGCATCCGAAAACGCGGAACGCTTTTATGCCGATATGGGGACGGTGTTTTTGTCGCGCATTGGCGATTCGCTCGCGCATTGCCTCGCGCGGCATTTGACTTTCCTGCCCGCTGCCGCCGTGGCACCT
>JANPBQ010000241.1:0-11271 GCA_031430555.1 Betaproteobacteria bacterium | reverse complement strand
GATCGATTCCCAGATACATAATCGTCATGACTTCCCCTTTCGAGTTTATTGATGGATGACCGCATCACCATCATGGCACTTCGATGCCGTGCGACTTCACTGCCGCTTCCTCGGGACGGGGAAGTCCCTTTCATTCGTTAGGGACTCCATACAAACGTATGGCTTTTAATATTGCCGAGTAGTAAACTCTGCAAATGGCAGGCGTGCGCTTCGATTGGGACCCAGAAAAAGATGCTGAAAACCAGCGCAAGCATGGTGTTTCTTTTGGGCGCGCGAAATACGCTTTTGCTGACCCGAAACGTGTGATTGCCAAGGACGTTTCCCACAGCCAAACCGAGGACGGTATTACTGCTTTGGCGAAGTTGATGGCGGCGTTCTCACGGTGCGATTTACGTATCGTGCTTCGGTTATTCGAATAATTGGCGCTGGCTACTGGCGCAAAGGAAAGGCTACTTATGAGCGCGAAAATTAACTACACGAATGAGCCCCTTGGTCGGCTTCAAGTAATCCCAGATTTCCTTCCGTCGCCTGAGGAGTTGGCATTTCGAGAGGAGGGCGTGAAAGTCACATTGGCTCTGAGCAAGAAAAGCATCGACTTTTTCAAGTCTGAAGCGACAAAACATCAAACGCAATACCAGCGCATGATTCGTCGTCTGATAGACGCGTATGTTGACGCTCAGGCCCTAACACGTCGCCCAAGCGGACGCGCCACAAAACGGCGTGCCGCTTAGCTTGGGCGCAAGGGCTTCCCTCAAATTCGTTAGGCCGCACCAATCGCAATCCGAGATCACTCAATTTTTTTCGTAGCCAATATGCCCTTTTTGTTCTCGTATGGAAGCCTTCAGAGCGAAAGTGTTCAGCTCGATACATTCGGTCGCCGACTACCTGGCATCGAAGATCGGCTCCCTGGATATGCGCTCACGCAAGTTCCAATTACGGATCCGAAACGGGCCGCGATTCATGGTGCGTCGCACTACGCAAATGCGGAAGCGGCTGACAATGCGCTAAGTCAGGTTTCCGGAATGGTGCTTGAGGTCACGGAAGAAGAACTCTCGCAGTCAGACAGGTATGAAGAAGCCGATGGGTACGCCCGTGTTCATCTTACGATGGCCTCTGGCAGGTTGGCCTGGGTTTATGTGTTCAGCAAGTCGCTCGCAACTCGGGATCAACGTGAGGTCTAACGTGGCGGTCAATAATAGCCAAAGGGGCCAACGTCAATTATTTTCTCGAAGAAACGTGAGCCCGGCGACGACCAACGGAAGCCCCTGCGGGTTGCCGGAGAAAGACATATTTTCTGCGCGACAAGCGACCATGTCATTTGACCATTGGAATTCGTAGATCGCCAATTGACGAGGTTTTCCGGGCATTTGTCGCTGTAACGCCGCGCCCCGCCTTGAGTTTGCCGGCGCTTTGCGGGCTGGCTGGTTAGCCAAACAGCCCCAACAACGCCTCCAGCCCCAAATGATTGATCGCGACATCCGCCTGTGATTGCACCACCGGCTTCGCATGATACGCAACCGAAAATCCTGCCTCTGCCAACATCTTCAAATCATTCGCGCCATCGCCGATCGCGATACATTGTTCGCGCAATAGCGCCAACGCCGCCGCTGTTTCGCGCAAGTGTCGCGCCTTGGCATCGGCGTCGCACAAGTTGCCGGTGACGTGTCCGGTGAGTTTGCCGTTGATGATTTCCAGTGTGTTGGAGTGCGCGTAGTCGAAATTCAATCTCGCTTTCAGTCGCTCGGTGAAGAACGTAAATCCGCCGGAGACGAGCAGGAGTTTGATGTTTCGTTTCTTTGCCGCCGCAATGAGTTTTTCGGCGCCGGGCGAGAGCTTTAATCGCTCGTCATAGACGCGTTGCAGCACGGATTCGTCGAGCCCCTGCAGCAATGACACGCGCTGCCGCAAACTTTCCGGCCAATCGATTTCGCCGCGCATGGCGCTCGCGGTGATGGCGGCGACTTCGGCTTTCTTGCCAGTGAAATCGGCAATTTCGTCGATGCATTCGATGGTGATGAGGGTGGAATCCATGTCCATCGCGATCAGGCCGAAGTCGGAGAGTTTTCTTCCGCTTTCGATGAAGGCGAAGTCGAGGTTTGCGGATTCGCAATATTGACGGACGGTTTCGCGGGTGTTGGGGTTGGCGTGAGTGAGGCGGAAGGCTTGGTGTGGGACGAGGTCGATTTTTTCGATCGCGGTGGCGTGGGATAGCGCGTGCAGGGACTTGAGGTCCTGCGTGGGGATTTCTTCGGCTTGGATGATGAGATTGACGAGCATGTGAAGGTGCGTAGGAGGTGCGCCGGAGGGCGTTGTTACGCGGCGACGTTTGCGATGCGTGACGACAAATATTCTGTCGCCCCGGATTTGTTCCGGGGCCCAAGTTTGAAGTGCGAAATTAGGCCAAGCCACTGCATTGGCTTGGCGTTCAGCGGGCGCATCGCACGCGATCCGAATTCCCCGCCACACCCCCGGAACGAGTCCGGAGAGACAGATATAGCCGCTGCGACGTTTCTTTTGATGGCCACTATGCCGCTGCCTTCGCGACAGGTGTGGGAGCGGGTGTCAGTTCGCGCAAAATAGATTTGATTTCGTTCACCCGATCGCGCAGCACGGGTATCGCTCTTTCGATTTTGAGTTTGTCTTGTCCGGCCAATTTGTAATGGCGTTTTTGTTGCACGAGTTGAATCACGCGGCGCGGATCGATCGTGGTGTCGGCGCCGAATTGCACGATGATCGCTTGGCCGCTCGCGTCGATTTTCATCAGATCAAGCGGTTTGCCGAGAATGCGCAGGCGATGGCTTTCGACCAGTGTTTCGGTGGGTTGAGGCAAGAGGCCGAAGCGGTCGATCAATTCTTCCTGCAAATTGTCGAGTGCTTCTCCGGAATCGCAATTGGCGAGACGCTTGTAAATCACCAGCCGCTCGTGCACGTCGCCGCAATAGGTGTCGGGCAACAGCGCAGGGGTGTGCAGATTGATTTCGGTCGAGACATTCAGCGGCTTCATCAGATCTGGCTCCTTGCCGGCCTTCAACGACTTAACCGCGCTGTCGAGCATCTCGGAATAGAGCGTGAAGCCGATATCCTGAATGCCACCGGATTGCGAATCACCCAGCACTTCGCCGGCACCACGAATTTCGAGATCGTGCATGGCGAGATAGAAACCCGCGCCCAGATCCTCCATCATCTGGATCGCTTCGAGGCGTTTTTTCGCGTTGGCGTTCAGCGCTTCTTCCGGCGGCGTAAGCAAGTACGCGTAGGCCTGATGGTGTGAGCGCCCGACGCGACCGCGAAGCTGGTGCAATTGCGCCAGGCCAAATTTGTCGGCGCGGTGAATCAGAATCGTGTTCGCGGTCGGCACATCGATGCCGGTTTCGATAATGGTGGAACAGAGCAGCACGTTGGAGCGCTGATGATAAAAATCGCGCATCACGCGCTCCAGCTCGCGCTCGGGCAACTGGCCATGGGCGATTGCGATGCGCGCCTCCGGCAACAATTTAGCGAGGCGATCGTACTGGTTCTGAATCGTCTCGACCTCGTTGTAGAGGTAATACGCCTGACCGCCGCGCTTCAATTCGCGCAGAATCGCCTCGCGCGTAATGCCGTCGGACAACTGATTGACGAACGTCTTGATCGAGAGCCTGCGCTGCGGCGCGGTGGCGATCACGGAGAAATCGCGCAATCCTTCGAGCGACATCGCGAGTGTGCGCGGGATCGGCGTGGCGGTCAGCGTTAACACATCGACTTCACTTCTGAGTGCTTTGAATGCTTCCTTTTGCCGCACACCGAAGCGGTGTTCTTCGTCGATGATCACCAGCCCGAGATTCTTGAAATGCACATCTTTCTGAATTAATTTGTGGGTGCCGATGGCGATATCGATCGTGCCTTCGTTCACGCCTTTCAGCGCGAGCGTGGTTTCCTTCGCGCTGCGAAATCGCGAAAACTCGGCGATCTTGATCGGCCATTCGGCGAAGCGGTCGGTGAAATTCTGGAAATGCTGTTCGGCGAGCAGTGTCGTCGGCACCAGTATCGCGACTTGCTTTCCCGCGATCGCGGCGATGAAGGCCGCACGCAAGGCGACTTCGGTCTTGCCGAAACCGACATCACCGCACACCAGGCGATCCATCGGCTTACCCGACGTCATATCGGCCATAACGGCTTTAATCGCGGTGGCTTGGTCGGGCGTTTCTTCGAAGGGGAAGGATGATGAGAATGCGTCGAACTCGTTCAGTTTCAGCGGGAACGCGAAGCCCTGCCGCGCGGCGCGCCGGGCGTACAAATTCAAGAGTTCCGCGGCAGTGTCGCGCACTTGTTCGGCCGCTTTGCGGCGGGCCTTTTCCCATTGGCCGGAACCGAGTCGATGCAGCGGCGCGGTATCGGGATTGGCCCCGGTGTAGCGTGAAATAACCGAGAGCTGCGCGACCGGCACAAACAGTTTGTCGCTGCCTTCGTAATGCAATTCCAGAAATTCCTGCGCGCCTTCGCCCAAGTCCATCGTGATCAAGCCCGCGTAGCGCGCGATGCCGTGCTGCGAATGCACGACCGGGTCACCGATGTTGACCTCGGCCAAATCGCGCAACATGCCTTCGGGGCTCGCACGTGATTTGTCGCGGCGGCGGGTTTGCTTGACTTCGGCCGCATACAGTTCGTTTTCGGTGACGAATGCGATGCGCTCGTCGGGCAAAATGAAGCCCGCCTGCAACGGCGCAACCGTCAACGCGAGCTTCTCGGCGAAACCGGCGATCGCCCCAAACTCGTTGACTGGCGCGGTGTTCAGACCGTTGTCGGTTAAAAAACGTGCGATCGTTTCGCGTCGCCCAATGCCCTCGGTGGCAATAACAATCTTGCCGTCGAAGCTGTCTGCAAAGGCGCGGAACTTGGTCAGCGGATCGGTCGCGCGGCGGTCAACGTCGAGCGCGGGCAGCGGCAGCGTGGTCGAGAAAATGTCGGCGCGTTCGAGTTTTTCGAATCGTTTCAATCCAGCGAACAATTCATCGACCGGCAGAAACATATCCATCGGCGGCAGCAGCGGATGATCCTTGTCGCCACGCATCAATTCATAGCGCGATTTGGTGTCGAGCCAGAAATCCTCCGCTTTTGCGGAGACATCTGCGCCCGCATAGACGCGCGTGCCGGCGGGCAAATAGTCAAACACGGTTGCGGTCGCTTCAAAAAACAGTGGCAAGTAGTACTCGATGCCGTTCGGTGCCATGCCGGTCGAGACATCTTTATACATGCGACTCTTGGCGGGATCGCCCTCGAAGCGATCGCGGAACGCCTCGCGAAAGCGATTCTGGCCTTCCTTGTCGAGCGGAAATTCGCGCGCGGGCAACAGGCGAATTTCGTTCACGGGATAAATGCTGCGTTGCGTATCGACGTCGAACGTGCGGATCGCTTCGACTTCGTCGCCGAATAAGTCGATCCGGTAGGGCACCGTGCTGCCGGTGGGGAAAAGGTCGATCAAGCCGCCGCGAACCGCGTATTCACCTGGCGCCATCACTTGCGAGGTGTTCGCGTAACCGGCCATCACCAAGTCTTCGCGCAGTCGATTCACGTCGAGACGAGATTTGGTTTTCAGAAAAAACGAGCGGCCGGATAAATATTCGCGTGGGCAGAGGCGCGTCATCGCGGTTGTGACGGGCACGATGCCGATATCGAATTGACCTTGCGCGAATTGATAGAGCGTGGCCAAGCGCTCTGAGACGAGATCAGGGTGCGGCGAGAGGCGGTCGTAGGGCAGCGTCTCCCAATCGGGCAAGCGATGCACTCGTAGTGCGGGCTCGAACCAGGCGATTTCCTCGCGCAGACGTTCCGCGTCTTGCGCGTTCGACGTGAGCACAAATAGCGGCCCCCCCTGCGCGGCGCGGCGGGCAAAGAATAGTGCGTCGGCGGATCCGTGCAATGACATACGATCAGCGAGCCGTGTTCGAGGACGAATCGTCGGTGCCGATGTCCGTGCCGCCACTCGAATCCAAGTAGGGCTGCAATGCCGCCATCAATTCGACCGCGCCGGTGAAACGTTCTTCCGGATTTTTGTTGAGGAGGCGATCGACGATGGGCTGTAAGTGACGCATGCGTTTCGGCAGCAGCGGAATTTCCTCGTGCAGATGCCTGAAGATCACCTGCGCGGAATTTTCGCCTTCGAAGGGCCGACCGCCGGTGAGCATTTCGAAAAAGACGACACCGGCGCTATACAAATCACTGCGTCCGTCGATCGGCAAGGCACGGCCTTGCTCCGGGCTCATGTAGAACGGCGATCCCATCACGTCGCCGGTAACAGGATCGCGGTTGACCTGACCGATACGCGTGGAAATGTTGAAGTCGATGAGCGCCACGCTGTCGTCGGCGCGAAAAAAAATATTCTCCGGCTTCAAGTCCATGTGTGCGAAACCACCGGCATGCACATCCACCAGCGATGCGGCAATCTTGCGAAGAATCTGCACCGCAGTGTCGATGGAAAGCCCGGCCGCCATGCGCCGTCGCAAGTCACCCGACGAAAGGTGCTCCAGCACCACATACGGCCACGAGCCGGCGATGCCGGCATCGAGATAACGCACCACACTGCGGCCATTGAGCGATGAAAAGTAGCCGAACCGTTCGCAAAATTTTTGCGCGTCGCCGCCGTTGTGGTGCGGTGTCGACAACCACACCTTGATGACCACGCGCGTTTTGGTTTCGATGGATTCCGCGAACAACACTTGAGCCAACGGATTTGCCGACAACGTCGTGAGCGATTTGTAGCCGTCAATGGCAAGCGCCGTGCGTTCGCCATCAGTGATGAATGAAAATTGCCCGTACTGGCGGGCGGGCAGCGCGGCGGCTGACTCACTCCCGCCCGTCGTGAGCGAGTTGATTGTCGCGATCAGTGCGTTGCGCGACAACGCGTCCTTCAGCAAAATCGCCGATGCACCTGCCTCGCGCAGGCGCTGCGAGAGAGGTGCCAATTCATGGCTGATCAAAAGAATGATCGGCGGGCAATCGTCGCGCGCGCGCAAGCGCTGCAAGCCGGACAGCGCCTCGGCCTCGGTGCCGATGCCGCCGAGCACGATCACGTCGGCGACACCGCCGAACGCGAGTCCCGAGCCGCGCATGGTCTGCGAGTAGGGATCAACGTCCTCTATTTTTGCTTGCGAAAGCGCGGAGCGGATCAGCGCCGTAAGAACGCGGCGATAGCCGACCGAGCCGACAATGACCGAAATCCGCAGGGATGCGCCGCTTATCGTCCCCGCGCGGGCGACCGAATTCACCATGCCCTCGTTCGTGACGATGTGTAAATAGCGGAGGCGATCAGGCGACCACCACAGGAATTTTGCCGATCTTCGCCTGCCATATTTTTGGTCCGCTCTTGTGTACCGAGTCACCCAATGAATCGACGGCAACCGTCACCGGCATATCTTTGACATCGAATTCATAAATGGCTTCCATGCCGAGGTCTTCGAAGGCGAGCAATTTCGAGGACTTGATCGCTTTCGATACCAAATACGCCGCGCCGCCCACCGCGATGCAATACACCGCTTTGTTGTCCTTGATGGCCTCAATGGCGGCATCTTTGCGTTCCGATTTTCCGATCATCCCGATGAGCCCGGTTTTCTCCAGCATCGTGCGCGTGAAGCGATCCATGCGCGAGGCGGTGGTGGGGCCGGCCGGGCCGACGGCTTCATCGCGCACCGCTTTCACAGGGCCGACGTAATAGATGAATCGATTGGTGAAATCCACCGGCAACTTTTCGCCTTTGGCGATCATGTCGGTGAGGCGCTTATGCGCGGCATCACGGCCGGTGAGAATTTTTCCGGAGAGCAGCAAGGTCTCGCCTGATTTCCACGTCGCAATTTCCGCCTTGGTGATGCCATCGACATTGACGCGCCGCGAGGATTTGAAATCGAGCACCAGCTTCGGCCAATCTTCCAATGACGGCGGAACCAGCGTGGCCGGGCCAGAGCCATCGAGTGTGAAATGCACATGCCGATTGGCGGCGCAATTGGGTAACAACGCAACCGGCTTGCCCGCCGCATGGGTGGGGTACTCGTTGACTTTGACGTCGAGCACCGTGGAAAGGCCACCTAATCCCTGTGCGCCGATACCGAGCGCATTTACTTTTTCGAAAATCTCCAGACGCAATTCCTCGGCGCGATTCTTCGGTCCGCGCGCCTGCAACTGATGAATATCGAACGAATCCATCATGCCCCACTTCGCAATCAACATCGCCTTCTCAGGCGAACCGCCAATACCAATCGAGAGCATGCCCGGCGGGCACCAATCGGCCCCCATGGTCGGCAATTGTTGCAGCACCCAATCGACGACGCTATCCGAAGGCAGCAGCATGGCGAACTTGGATTTGTTTTCGGAGCCGCCGCCTTTTGCCGCGACAGTGACTTCCACTTTATCGCCCGGAACAAGTTCGACGTGCGTGACACCCGGCGTGTTGTTGCCGGTGTTGATGCGTTTGCCATCAGGGTCGGTCAACATTGAGCCGCGCAGTGGATTATTCACATCGCTGTACGCACGGCCGACACCTTCGTTGACCAATTGTTCGAGCGAGAGCTTGGTATCCCAGCGCACGTCCATGCCGACTTTGATGAACGCAATCGCGATGCCCGTGTCCTGGCAGATCGGCCGATGGCCTTCTGCCGCCATGCGCGAGTTGATCAGGATTTGTGCGATCGCATCTTTCGCGGCGGGCGATTCCTCTTTCAAATACGCCTCATGCAGCGCCTTGATGTAATCGACCGGATGGTAGTAGCTGATGAATTGAAAGGCATCAGCGATGGACGAGATGAAATCTTCCTGTTTGATCGTAGTCATGGTCGGCCCCTAGAAATTGTCTACTGCGTGCTTGCCTGGCCGTGCGGGCTTGCCGCCATCCATGATGCGGTCGATCCAGGCGATCGACAGTGCGGAGAAGATGAAGGCGATGTGGATGATGGTTTGCCACATCAGCGCGTGTTCGGTCATTTTGTCGGCGGTGATGAACGAACGCAGCAGGTGGATCGACGAAATGCCAATAATGGCGGTGGCGAGTTTCACTTTCAACACGGCCGCGTTCACATGTGAAAGCCATTCCGGCTGGTCAGGGTGGCCTTCGAGATGCATGCGCGAGACAAACGTTTCATAGCCGCCCACGATCACCATCACTAGCAGGTTCGAGATCATCACCACGTCGATCAGCCCAAGTACCAGCAGCATGATGTCAGCCTCGGTCATTTTCGCGCTGGAGAAGAAGAGGCCTTCCACCAGGTGCTTCAATTCCACGCCAAACTGGTAGACATAAATCGCTTGAGCGACGATCAGCCCCAGATACAGCGGCACCTGCAGCCAACGACTCATGAAGATGAAGTTGGGCAACGGCTTCAAGGGGCGCATTTTGACTTTGGATTCGTCCATTTTTTGTCCGGAAAGAAAATAGGAAAACCCCCGCAAAGTCGCTTTGCGGGGGATGAAAATTTTGAATGGTGAATCAGGCCGATGACAACAGAATGACGATTGCGACGCTATGAAACGGAAATCGCAATCTCCGGCTTGATTTCCCGACGCAAAATTTTACCATTCTTGGTGCGGGGCAAATCGCGCGCGAGGTATACACGCTTCGGCGCTTTGTAGGCGGCGAGATGTTGCTGGCCAAAGGCGCGTAGTTCTTCCGCCGTGACGGTGGCACCCGGTTGCGCGATCACATACGCCACCACCAGCAGTTTGTCTTTCTCGGTTTCCTCGCCGATGCACGCGCAATCAGCCACCGCCGGATGCGATTTCAACACGCGCTCGACCTCATACGGCGAGACGCGATAGCCGAAGCTCTTGATGATGTCGTCCTTGCGACCGAGAAACCAGAGATAGCCATCCTCATCGATCTTGGCGTAGTCGCCGGTGAAAAAGAAACCGTCATGGCGATATTTAGCCGTTTCGTCCGGCTGATTCCAATAGCGCAGGAAAAGTCCCGGATCGCTTTCCGGCACCGCGATCATGCCTTCCTCACCGTCGGCAACGGGCACCATCGTGTCGGGATTCAGCAGTCTGATGTCGTGCCCCGGCTGCGGAAACCCGGCTGAGCCCGCGCGGATCGGCCGATGAATGCTTTGCGACAGGTAATACGAGAATTCGCTCATGCCGACGGCTTCGAAAATATCCATGCCAAAGCGCTCACGCCATGCGGCGAGCATGTCGTCGGACAAATGCTCGCCTGCACTCATGCAAAACCGCAAGCTCGGCACATCGACTTTGGTCGTGGCGGTTTTCTGCACGATCTGCCGATAGATGGTCGGCACGCCGATAAAAATCGTCGCCCGATGTTTTGCGATCAAACGCGTCCAAAGCTGCGCGTCGTTTTTTCCCTCATGCACGATCACCGTTTTGCCGCGATAGAGCGGATCCATCATTCCAGAACCCAATACATAGGTCCAGTTGAACTTGCCCGAATGCAAAATGCGATCGACACTTTTCGAGTCGAAATTGAACCAGTACTCCGAAGCCGGTTCGCGACCGATCAACGCGCGGTGCGCGTGTAGCACGCCTTTCGGATATCCCGTGGTGCCGGAGGTGTAGACGAGATACGCGGGGTCATCGGCGTGTGTCGCATGCGGGGCCGACCATGCGGTGATCGCGTCGAGCGCGGGCTTCAGATCGATGGCCGGAATGAGCGCACCTTCGATGCGTTTGCCGCTGCCGGAGAGTAGCGCGAGTTTTGCATCAGGCGCATCGCCAATCAACGGCGCAATCTGCTCCCACGCTGCGTGATCCATCACGAGCACCTTCGCGCCCGAATCTTTCGCGAGATACAGCACTTCCTCAGCCGTGAGCAAAGTCGAACTCGGCACCGCGATGCAGCCCGCTTTCATCGCACCCAAAAACGCGGTCGGGTAGTCGAGACAATTCGGCAAACGAATCAGCACGCGGTCGCCGGGATTTATGCCGTGCTTGCGCAACAATTGCGCGAATTGGCTGGTGCGTTTGGCGAGTTCACCGTAGGTCGCGGTAATCGTGCCCAGCGCGTCGTCTTCAACGATCATGGCGAGACGGTCCTCAACCTCCGTGCCGACATGCGCGTCGGTGCAGGCGGTACCGATGTTAAAGAATTGTGGCACCTGCCAGGTCCAGGGTGGAAAGGGGGGGAAGGAGGCTTTGGCGTTCATATTGTGTAGTGGTAGGCGCGCTCAGGATTTTAGTGCAACGTTTTCTTTACCATCTCTGCCCAGACTTCGTTTGGTGTTCGCCAGCCTAGACATTCACGCAGCCGGTTGTTGAGCTTCTCGGCGATCACGTTCAGTTCGGCCTGTGTGTAAT
>JANPBQ010000240.1:0-3824 GCA_031430555.1 Betaproteobacteria bacterium | reverse complement strand
GAAGGCTGGCCGGGGCCGCCGGTGGCGCGGATTTCAAGTCCCGCTTTGCGTTGCAACAACTCGGTCAGCGTGGCGACACCGGCGGTATCGATATCGGCGCGGGTGATGATCGAGGCCTGGGCGTAGGTGCTGTCCAGCGGTTGCGCGCTGCGGGTGGCGGTGATGACGACATTGTCGAGACGATTGGGGGCTTCGCTGATTTGTGCATCCGCGTTGGCGGAAAGTGCAAGGGCGAGCGGAACCAGCAATGATGACGTGGTACAACGAGGGAAAAACATGGAGTGACTTTCTGATGTCGGCCAGCGTCCCCGCAGGCCGTTCTTCTTCATGCAGGTTGGGTCAATGCAACACCGTCCGCACACCGGCCCGCGTCGATCGTTTGAATCGACAGAGGCATGCAGGCCGGTATCCGGACTGATGGCGTGCCGGCGCGAAAAAAATGCGCCTGCGTTTGCGATGACCTTCCCGGCTGAAGTTGCTCAACCAGTGGTATCACCATCGCAAATTGACCAATCACCGTTGCGGGGGCAGTGCCCGAATTGTGCGGGCTTCCCGTTTAACCGAGATTTACCATTAGGGTTTGAGATGATGACGAGGCTACTTTTTGAGCGGATTTTCTGATGACTGACGAACGAATAGCACGCTATTCGAGAGAAAGAAACAGGAAATACGCCAAAAATAGACCTTCAGCACTCAAACAGTCCCGCAGGGACGCCTAAAGGAAAATCTCGGTTTAACCCTTTGAGTCGATAATCGCGACGCGCAGGGCACCTTGCATGCTGAAATTATACGGGATGATTCGCGCGCTCAGCGCATGCGGCGTTGCAGCCACGTGAACATGTCGTCGGGCGGCAACGGCTGCGAGATCAGGAACCCCTGAATGAAGTCACAACGATTGTCTTCCAGAAATTTCAGTTGAGTTTGCGTCTCGACACCTTCGCCGACCACCTTTAATTCGAGACTGGTGGCCAGGCTGATGATGGCGAGCGTGATCGCGACATCGTCGGCATCGACCGGCACATCGCGGATGAACGAGCGGTCGATTTTGATTTTGTCGATCGGATAGCGCTTCAAATACGACAGCGACGAATAACCCGTGCCGAAATCATCCACCGCGAGGGTGATGCCGAGATCCTTCAATTGATGCAGCGTCCGGCTCATGGCGTTCACATCTTCCATGAACAGGCTTTCGGTCAATTCGAGTTCAAGCATCTCGCCGGAAACGCCGTGTTCGCGCAGGCGCGCGGCGATGTCGTCCACCAGATCTTTTTGCTTGAATTGCACCGCCGATAAGTTGACCGCAATCGGCACTTTGATGCCGGCATCGGCCCACACACGCGCCTGACGAATCGCTTCGTTGATGACCCAGCGACCGATCGGCATGATGAGTCCGCGGTGTTCCGCAACCGAAATAAACTGGTCCGGACCGAGCAGCCCGAGCTCGGGATGCTTCCAGCGGATCAAGGCTTCGACGGTGTTGACCGCCCCGGTCTTCGCCGCCACTTCCGGCTGGTAATGCAACAGGAATTCAACTTGCTTGATCGCCTTGCGAATGCCGGATTCCATCGCCAGTGCCTGAGACGCGGACTTGTTGAGACTCGGCGTAAAGTACTGATAATTGCTGCGCCCGCGATCCTTGGCGAGATACATCGCGGCGTCGGCATTGCGGATCAGCGTATCGGGCGTCTCGCCATCTTTTGGAAACACGCTGATGCCGATCGAACCCGACACCGACAAAATTTGGTCTTCCAGCGAAAACGGCTCACTGATCGCCTCGGCAATTTTCTCGGCCACCGGTGCGATATCCTCGGCCGTCGATAAATCAGTGACGACGACCACAAATTCATCGCCGCCGAGGCGCCCGACCATGTCCGCGCCGCGCAGGCAGGATTGCAGGCGACCGGCGACACGTTTCAACAACTCATCGCCCGCGAAGTGGCCGAGCGAATCGTTGATGGTCTTGAAATTATCGAGATCGATGAAGAGCACACCGACCATGCTGTTTTGGCGGCGCGCGGAGGCGAGCAACACCTGCAAGCGATCCATCAGCAATGCGCGGTTCGGCAAGTGCGTGAGGATATCGTGGTGCGCGAGAAACTGGATGCGCGCTTCCGCCTGCTTGCGATCGGAGATATCGCGTATCGCGGTCATGCGAAGGGTCTTGCCGCCACTGACAATATCCTTGCCCACCAGGTCGGCGACGAAGCGCGTGCCGTCGGCGCGCAGCAGCGTCACTTCGTAGGGGCGCTCGAAGCCTGCGCGGATGTTGTTGGTGACCGCTTCAACCGATTCGGGTGCCACAAAATCCAGGTTGGCGCGGCCGATCAGTTTGCTCGCCGGGATGCGCAGCATGCGCGCGCTGGCCTCGTTGCAATCGACGACGACACCGTTTTCGATAAATGCGATGCCTTCGCTGGTCGCGTCGGAAAATTTACGCAGTCGCTCTTCGCTGTCGCGAATTGCCTGCTCGGCGGCGCGGTGCTTGGTGATGTTGTTGATCAAGACGAAGGCACCCAGCGGGTTCTCGCCCTGGCCGAAATTCGGCACCAGCGTAACTTCGATCACACCGGGCGAGCCATTGGGAAACACCAATGGCCGCTCATAGCTCACGCTTTTGCCGAGCAATACCTGCGCGACATAAGGCTCGATCACGGCGGCCGCATCCTCACCGATGATCTCCACCAAAGTCTTGCCGACGATCGACTGGGTGTCGCGGCTGTAAGTCTGGGCGTAGGCGGCGTTGGCAAACTCGCAGCGCATTGCATCGGCCGAGTAATACGCGATCAACGCGGGGACATTGTCGGCGAGCAGGCGCAACAAATCGTATGAAACCAGTGGATTGCGGGTGTCGAGCGCCGGAGACATTTTGTGATTATCGGCCTTTTGTTGGGCAACGATTGAATTGCCGCTGCGCAGTGCCAGGAATCGCGTTCCGGCAAATTTCGAGAAAACTTTCAAATTCGCCGCTTAACCATTGACCGGACAGGGTTTTTTCGATAAATTGCCACGCATGGAACCCGATATCCAACGCTTCGAAGACAAGCTCAAACACTTCGTCACGCTGTTTGCCCGCTTGCGCGAAGAGAATAACGAACTGCGTCAATCGGTCGTCGCCAAGGCCGATGAGGCGAAACGTTTGGCCGAGAAGCTCGATCAGGCGAAAACCCGCATCGAAGCGCTGATCGCGCAATTGCCTGAATCCGAGAGCGAACGCGCGTGAGCGAAGCCAAAGAAGTGAAAGATACCAAAGGCGTCACCATCAACGTAATGGGCCGCGAATTCCGCGTGGCAGCACCCGGTGGCGAAGAGCGGCAATTGGCGGCCTCGGTCGAATATCTCAACAAGAAAATGCGCGAAATTCGCGACACCGGCAAAGTCGTCGGCAATGAACGCATCGCCATCATGGCGGCCCTCAATATCGCCCACGAATTTCTGCTGCTGCAAGGTGGCGGCAAGCCGGCAAAAGCGTCCGCAGCTCGAAGTGATGGTGATGCGGACCTCGTCCGCCGCAAGCTGGATGAATTCGATGCCATCATCGAAAAAGCCCTGACGGATCAGGAAAAACTTTTCTAGTTTTAATGTTTTTCCCAATGCCGCTCCACCAACAACGCGCTATGATGTATTCGCTGCATGGTGTTTCAGCGTTCGCTTAGGTCTTAGATCCTTTGAACCAATAGACTGTTAGTCTTGGACGCTCACTCAAGCGGTGCCGGTGTGCGCGTCCCACGCGGACGTACCTGAAGGCATCCGGTGGGCGCCCGCCTTGAACCCCAGGTTCAAGCGTGCGGATCTAAGCGAACCCTCAAGCGCCATGTCGTTTCGCG
>JANPBQ010000239.1:0-30282 GCA_031430555.1 Betaproteobacteria bacterium | reverse complement strand
GCAACTGCCGGCCGGCACCGAGATGGTGATGCCGGGCGACAACGTCAAGATCGTGGTGCAGTTAATTGCGCCGATTGCGATGGAAGACGGACTCCGGTTCGCCATCCGCGAGGGCGGACGTACCGTCGGCGCGGGTGTGGTGTCGAAGATTCTCAAGTAATTGCCGCGCAATCAGCATTTAAAGACAAGTAAACCGTAACTACCCGGTCGCGAACAGCGGCCCAAAGGAATCGAGATGGCAACAGCACAACTCGCGAAACAAAAAATCCGTATCCGCCTCAAGGCGTTTGACTATCGCCTGATCGATCAGTCTGCCGCAGAAATCGTCGAAACCGCGAAGCGTACGGGTGCCGTCGTCAAAGGTCCCGTGCCGCTACCGACCAAAATCGAGCGTTTCGACGTGCTGCGTTCGCCTCACGTGAACAAAACGTCGCGCGACCAGTTCGAGATTCGCACCCACCTCCGTCTGATGGATATCATCGACCCGACGGACAAGACGGTCGATGCGCTGATGAAACTGGATCTCCCGGCCGGCGTCGACGTGGAAATCAAGCTGTAAAGTATTGATAAATATTGAAATGGCGGCTATAATCGCGCGTCTTTGCCACCAGGGACAGTAGATCCCGGCAAAAAGCAGTTCGCAGCAATAGGTTGTACCGCACAGGTACATTTGAATTGTTGGCCAATAGTAGCCGACACCCGGATCGCAACAGCATGATCGTTGTTCTTCGGGCTAATTAGAAAGGATGCAAGATGAGTCTTGGTCTCGTCGGCCGGAAGGTCGGCATGACTCGCATTTTTGCGGACGATGGCACTGCCATTCCCGTGACTGTGCTTGACGTGTCGAACAACCGCATTACCCAAATCAAGACCCCCGACACCGATGGCTATTCGGCCGTGCAAGTTGCATATGGCACGCGTCGCGCATCGCGGGTGGCCAAGGCGCAAGCCGGTCACTATGCGAAAGCCGGTGTTGAAGCGGGATCGGTCTTGAATGAATTCACTACCACTCCGGAAAAGCTGGCCGAACTCAAAGTCGGCTCGAACCTGTCCGTGGAAATGTTCGCCGTCGGCCAAAAAGTCGATGTGTCGGGCACCACGTTGGGTAAAGGTTTCTCCGGCGTCATCAAGCGCCATCACTTTTCCTCGAATCGCGCATCGCACGGCAACTCCAAGTCGCACAACGTGCCGGGTTCCATCGGCATGGCGCAGGATCCGGGCCGCGTGTTTCCAGGCAAGCGCATGGCCGGTCAATTGGGCAACGTAAACCGCACTGCGCAATTGCTTGAAGTCGCGCGCATCGATACGGCGCGTCAATTGATTTTGGTCAAAGGTGCCGTACCTGGTGCCAAGAACGGCACCATCGTCGTTCGCCCCGCCGCCAAGACGCGTCTGGTCAAAGGGGAGGCCAAATAATGGAACTCAAACTGATCAATGACAGTGGCGCAGACGCTGGCACCATGCCTGCATCCGCCGAACTGTTTGGCCGCGATTATTCCGAAGCGCTGGTTCACCAAGTTGTCACCGCGTATCAAGCGAATGCCCGTTCAGGCAACCGCGCGCAAAAAGGTCGCAGCGACGTTCAGAAATCGACCAAGAAACCGTGGCGCCAAAAAGGTACGGGTCGTGCCCGGGCCGGTATGGCGTCGTCGCCTCTATGGCGCGGCGGCGGCAAAATTTTCCCGAATTCGCCCGACGAAAATTTCAGCCAGAAGGTAAATAAGAAAATGTATCGCGCCGGCATCGCGGCGATACTTTCTCAACTGGTTCGCGAAGATCGTCTCTCCGTGGTTGATACGTTCGCCCTGGAATCACCGAAGACCAAAATGCTCGCCACCAAGCTGAAAAGCATGGGGCTCGGTCAGGTGCTCATCATCACCGACAATCTCGACGACAATCTGTACCTGTCGTCGCGCAATTTGCCGGATGTGATGGTGCTCGAAGCCAAGCACGCCGACCCGGTCAACCTCGTTCGTTTCGCCAAGGTCGTGCTGACCAAAGCGGCCGTCAAGCAATTGGAAGAGGTGCTCGCATGAGTATCCATAATCAAGAACGTTTGTTGACCGTGGTGCTGCGTCCGGTGATTTCGGAAAAAGCCACGATGGTCGCCGACAAGAAAAAACAAGTCGTGTTTGAAGTGCTGCGCGACGCGACCAAGGCGGAAATCAAAGCCGCCGTCGAACTTCTGTTCAAGGATCAGAAGGTCGAAGTCGAGAGCGTCAACGTCGTCAATCAGAAGGGCAAAGCGAAGCGTCATGGACGTTTTGAAGGCCGCCGCAATCACGTGAAAAAGGCCTATGTTTGCCTCAAGCGCGATGCTGAAGGCAATGCCGCCGATATCAACTTTGCCGAAGGAGCCGTGTAATGGCACTCGTCAAAACCAAACCCACGTCACCGGGCCGCCGCAGCATGCTGAAGGTGGTCAATTCAGAGCTGCATAAAGGTGCGCCATTTGCCGCATTGCTTGAGCCTCAATATAAGCATGCTGGGCGCAATCATCACGGCCATATCACCACCCGCCATCAGGGTGGCGGTCACAAGCAACACTATCGCCTGATCGATTTCAAGCGCAACGACAAGGACGGCATCGTCGCCAAGGTCGAGCGCTTGGAATATGATCCCAACCGTAGCGCCAATATTGCGCTGCTGTGCTACACCGACGGCGAGCGTCGCTATATCATAGCGCCGAAAGGTGTTTCGGCGGGCGCGCAACTGATCTCTGGTGCCGATGCACCCATCAAGATCGGCAATACGCTGCCGCTGAGAAATATTCCTGTCGGATCCACCATTCATTGCATCGAAATGTTGCCTGGCAAAGGCGCACAGTTGGCGCGCTCGGCCGGCACCTCAGTGCAATTGCTGGCACGCGAAGGGCTTTACGCCCAGTTGCGTTTGCGTTCCGGCGAGATCCGCAAAGTTCACGTCGATTGTCGCGCCACCATCGGTGAAGTCGGCAATGCAGAGCACGGACTACGCGTCATCGGCAAAGCCGGTGCCAATCGCTGGCGTGGCTGGCGTCCGACGGTGCGCGGCATCTGTATGAACCCGGTCGATCACCCGCACGGCGGTCGTTCCAACGGCGGTGGCCATCCGGTTTCGCCTTGGGGTCAAAAGGCCAAGGGCTTGAAGACCCGCACCAATAAACGCACACAGAGCATGATTGTGCGCAGCCGGCATAAAGCCAAGTAATCGAGGCCAGATATGACACGTTCCGTAAAAAAAGGCCCGTTTTGCGACGGCCATCTGTTAAAAAAAGTGGAAGCCGCTGCGGCAACCAAAGATCGGCGTCCGATCAAGACTTGGTCGCGTCGTTCTACGATTCTGCCGGATTTCGTTGGCCTGACCATCGCAATACATAACGGCAAGCAACATGTGCCGGTGCATGTCAGCGAAAACATGGTTGGTCACAAGCTGGGCGAATTCGCGTTGACGCGCACTTTTAAAGGCCACCCGGCCGATAAAAAGGCCGCCGCGCCTGCGAAGAAATAAGGAGCCAGGACATGCAAGTTTCAGCCAATCTATGGGGTGTACGCCTCTCCGCGCAAAAAGGCCGCCTCGTTGCGGACATGATTCGCGGCAAAAAGGTCGATCTCGCCTTGAACATCCTGGCGTTCTCGCCGCAAAAGGGCGCGACCATCATCAAGAAGGTTCTCGAGTCCGCGATCGCCAACGCCGAGCACAACAACGGTGCCGATATCGACGAATTGAATGTCGCGAAAATCATCGTCGAAAAAGGCCCGGTCTTGAAGCGCTTCACCGCGCGCGCCAAGGGCCGCGGCAACCGCATCATCAAACCGACTTGCCACGTCTTCGTGACGGTTGGCGACGGCAAGCAATAAGGGGCAACGATGGGACAAAAAATATCGCCGATCGGGTTTCGGCTGGCCGTCCACAAAAACTTCGCATCGAAGTGGTACGCCAATAGCAAGAATTTCCCGATCATGCTGCTTGAGGACATCAAGGTTCGCACCTACCTCAAAAAGCGTCTCGCCAATGCCTCGGTCGGCAAAATCATTATCGAGCGCCCCACCAAGAACGCCAAGATCACCATTTATTCTTCGCGTCCGGGTGTGGTAATCGGCAAGAAAGGTGAAGACATTGAGAATCTGCGCGTCGAGCTGACCAAGCTCATGGGTGTGCCGGTTCACGTCAATATCGAAGAAATCCGCAAGCCGGAAACCGACGCGCAATTGGTCGCAGATGGCATCACCGCACAGCTTGAAAAGCGCGTGATGTTTCGCCGCGCCATGAAGCGCGCCATGCAAAATGCGATGCGCCTCGGCGCACAGGGCATTAAGATCACTTCGGCGGGCCGCTTGAACGGTGCTGAAATCGCGCGCACCGAGTGGTACCGCGAAGGCCGCGTGCCTTTGCACACCTTGCGTGCCGATATCGATGTCGGTTTTTCCGAAGCGCACACGACGTACGGTGTGATCGGCGTGCAAGTCCTCGTATACAAAGGTGAAGTGCTTGGCAAGGGGCAAGAGCCCGTCGCCGCGCCCGAGCCACAGGCTGAAGCGCGCAAACCGCGCAGAGCAGGAGTGAAACATGTTGCAGCCAGCTAGACGTAAATACCGCAAGGAACAAAAGGGCCGGAACAAGGGCATCGCAACCGCCGGTGCCAAAGTTTCTTTCGGCGAATATGGATTGAAAGCGGTTGGTCGTGGTCGTTTGACCGCGCGCCAGATCGAAGCCGCGCGCCGCGCCATGACACGTCACATCAAGCGTGGTGGCCGCGTCTGGATCCGCATTTTCCCGGATAAGCCGATCTCCAAGAAGCCCGCCGAAGTCCGCATGGGCAACGGTAAAGGTTCGCCCGAGTATTTCGTGGCCGAAATCCAGCCCGGCAAAGTGCTTTATGAAATGGACGGCGTTGACGAGAAATTGGCGCGCGAAGCGTTCCTGCTCGCGGCTGCCAAATTGCCGATCAAAACCACCTTCGTTCAACGCATGATCGGTTAAACGGGAGACCCTTATGAACACCAAAGAAATGCGGGCCAAGTCCCCGGAAGATCTGAACAAGGAAATACTGGCGCTGCGTAAATCCCAGTTTTCATTGCGCATGCAAGTGGCGACTCAGCAATTGACCAAGACCACCGAGCTCGGTCGCGTCAAACGCGAAATCGCGCAGATCAAAACCATCCTGACCGAAAAAGCGAGGGCTGCATAATGACCGCCACCGAAACAACCGCCACCGTCAGCGCAAAATCCAAACGTACTCTGACGGGTATTGTCACCAGCGACAAGATGGACAAAACCATCACCGTCCTGGTTGAGCGCCGCGTCATGCACCCAGTGCTCGGCAAAGTGGTTCGCCGCTCCAAGAAATATCACGCACATTCGCCGAACAATGAATTCAAGCAAGGCGATACCGTGTTGATCGAAGAGTGCCGGCCGCTGTCGAAGACCAAAGCCTGGCAAGTGACCAAATTGCTTGAAAGGGCGCGCGTCGAGTAGTTTTCGAGTCGCCGCAATAAAAATAAAAAGCCCGCGTTGAGAGACGCGGGCTTTTTTCTGTGTCCGACCTGCAGGGCCATAGGTGCGATCCTTCAATTTACCCGGGCGACCTCGCGCGAACGAGAGTTTCTTGAAGAAGGCTTAGAATTTGGCCGAACCGCATCGCCGAACATGGCAATCCTTCACACACTGTTATATATTTGCAATTGAACAGCAATTTTCTCGACTATGGCTGATAAGGGGGGTATGCACATGAAGAAATTTATTGCGGTTGCGCTGGCAACCATTATGTTTGTCTCGGTTTCAATCTCGGCCGTTGCGGCAGACAAAAAAGGCACGTCTGCCGAGGCGATTGCGATGGTAGACCGAGCCATCGCGCATATCAAGAAAGCCGGTCGCGAAAAAGCCTTCGCCGACTTTAGCGATCAGAAGGGGTCGTTTATCGATCGCGATCTGTATGTCGTGGTCTATGACATGAAAGGCAAAGTACTTGCCCATGGTGCCAACGCAAAAATGATTGGCAAGGACGTCATTGACCTGCGCGACGTGGACGGCAAGTTGTTCGTCAAAGAGCGGGTTGAAATGATGTCCAAGGCACCAAACGCAAAGGGCTGGCAGGAGTACAAATTCATGAATCCCGTGAGCCGCCAGATTGAGCCGAAGTCGATGTATTTGCAGCGTTTTGAGGATGTCATGGTTGGTTGCGGGATCTATAAGTCCTGACAGCGTCGATAATTTGTGTTTTCGTCTTATGACTTGAATTTCAGCGCAATTGACAAATCACATATGCGAGAGAAACCAAGATGACATTGCGAAACGTGAAAATCGGCACGCGCCTCGCAATCGGATTTGGAATCATCCTCGCCATATTGATGGCGGTGACCGTGGGCGGCATGCTGCTGAGCAAGAGCAGCCGAAGCGACCTTGTGCAGGTGATAGACGCTGCCCAGGCGAAAACTCTGCTAGCGGCCGAAATGAAAGCGCTGGCGCTGGAACAATCGGCGGTTCTGCGCAATATCGGATTGCATAGCGAAATCAAGGCAATGCAAGCGGAGGAAGATCGCGCGCGATCCCTGGGAAAATCCCTCGATGATGCGCGCGAGAAGATGTCGCGGTTCGTCCGTACGCCGGAGGAAAAAGCGATCCTCGATGAGCTAAACAAGCTCGACAAGGACGTCGAGGGGCCGGTCCGGCAGGCGATTGGATTATCGACGAGTTTTCGCAATGATGAAGCGGCAAAGATCCTAATCGGCGAAATGGACCCTATCGTGCAGAAGATGCTGATGGTCCTTGGCCGACTTGTCGAACTCCAGAAAAGTGCGAACAAGGTGGAAGTCGCGCAGGCGATTCAGAGTGGTGACCAGCAGGCGCTGGTCATCTACGTCGTCGAAGGCGTCGTACTGTTGATCGCGGCGGCATTGGCGGTGTGGATGACGCGAAGCATCACCACCCCCATAGGCGAGTCGGTGGAAATTACCCGGCGGGTGGCTTCCGGAGATTTGACATCGCGCAATCTGATTTCCGGCCGCGACGAAACCGCCGAACTGCTCATTGCGCTGAAAGACATGAACGAAAGCCTGGGTACCATGGTCAGCGCCATACGCAACGGCGCAAGCGCCATTGCAATTTCTGCCGGCGAGGTCGCGACGGGCAATCAGCAATTGCAGGCAAGAACCGAAGATCAGGCAACCTCACTGGAGGAAACCGCGTCGACGTTGGAGCAATTTACGGCTACCGTGCGGCAAAATGCCGACAACGCGCGCCAGGCCAGCGGGCTCGCGGCGAACGCCTCTGAAGCGGCGCAGCGCGGAGGCGAATCGGTGGCAAAGGTCGTGCAGACCATGCAGGAGGTCGCCGCGTCATCCAAGCGAATTACCGACATAATCAATGTGATCGACGGCATCGCATTTCAGACGAACATTCTCGCCTTGAATGCCGCAGTGGAAGCAGCGCGCGCCGGCGAACAAGGTCGTGGCTTTGCGGTGGTTGCCAGCGAAGTTCGCAGCCTTGCGCAACGCTCCGCCGCATCGGCGAAGGAAATTCGCGGGCTCATCGCCGATTCGGTCGACCGTGTGGAGGTGAGCACCAAATTGGTCGAAGACGCGGGGCACATCATCGGGCAATTGGTTGAATCGGTACAGAAGGTTGCCGCGATCATGCCCGAGATTGCATCGGCCAGCCATGAGCAAAGCGCCGGCATCGACCAGATAAATAAAGCGGTCACGCAAATGGATACGGCCATACAGATGAACGCATCCATCGTCGAACAGGCGGCCGCCGCCGCCGCAAGCATGGCGAACGAGGCAAGCAACCTGACGCAGGCTGTCTCGCAATTTCGGCTGGCCGAAAATACTGAAAGTGCCGCACCGCAGGTCGCAAATTCTGTCGCGCGACGGAAAAACTACGGGCATCCCGTTCAAAAGACCGGAAACGCTGTTGCCAATCGTCCCCAAGCGCGCCAACTCTCTGATGGTGTCGACGATGACTGGAAAGAGTTTTAGCCGTGGCTAAGGACTAACCTTGCGTCAAATCCAGTAATCTCGGCGATCGTCGTAATTTACTTTGTTCGTCAAGAACCATCGATCGACTTCAGGCGGGTTTGTCGCCGCCGAAACGACGATAAGCACTGCTCATCGCTTTCAGATTATTGGTGACGCCAGTAATTCCCGCCACACTTTCCGCAACACTCGCCGCGTTCTTCAACGCGGTTTCGGTATCGACAATTCCGCTGAGTGTCGCCTGCGTGCTTGAAACCTCGATGGAAATGTTCAGTTGCCGTGTGCGCTCGTCGGCGCGCATTGCCGCGCGCACATGTGCCCCCAATGCGAGGTCATTAAGTTTTTGTCGTGACGCCGCCGTTTCCACAAATTGCGGCCTTTTGAGAAGCTGCATCAATTGTTCGGCACAGTCCTCCACCGTGGTGCGATCGGTGTTCAGCACCACATCGTAGTGCTCGGCAGCTGTCCAATTGACATCGAAATGTCTGCGCGTAATCGCGCCTACCGCTTCGTCGGACAGGCGGACTTCTTTCTCAACAGCCGCCTGATCTGTCGTGTTTAGGCGCTCCATCATCCGCTTCACGCGCAACTCGAACGGTGCGCAAATGCGCACGCGCAAAACGTGTGGAATCGATTCCAGCAGATGATTTGCTCCCCAACCCCGGATCACGGCGACTTCGCCACCCGCCGCGAGCCGAAAAATTTCGTCGGCAGTGAATATCGACAAGCTCGTTTTGTCCGTGGTCATTTTCTCTACGAGCCCCGCCTTGCCTTCCAGAAAGCGGACGACGTGCGATTTTCGCAAGCGCATTTTATCTGCGACCTGACCGACGATTTCATGATGGACAACTTGTTTGCCGAGTTGCGGCGCAATCAGCGCGGCAACATCCTTGCCGAGCGAGCCCATTTCGCGCGGAATTGCGATCATTGACATTGGACGCGTAACCTCCCCTCTGCGATGACTGCGTTGTCGCATTGCCGACAAACCGACACGCTGCCGCTTTTTTATGAAAATTGAAAACATGCACTGATGATTGCCACAGCGCAGTATTTGTCAAGATTATTGCATAAATCGTTTTTGTCCCATTTGCGAAACAGGTTATCTGGAAAACGAGGCATCGCCGACACGGAGGAGAACACGCCGTGAGGCACGCGTGAATACTTTATTGACCGAGTAATCTTGACGTTGAGAAGTGTTGCATCGGTTTACTTGTCCGCGACTAGGCAAAGACAATCGGCACGAAAGTCGCGAATACCCTTGCTTAAAGATCCCCAAATACAAGCGAGTTCAAAAGGCGAAATGAGAGTACGGGGAAATTCAATCCGTAACTTTCCGCGCGCGGCAACTTACCTGGAAATTCCCGCGGAGATTCGCACCAGCGTGAGGTCTATACCATCATCCTATTCCAGCGCCTGCTCAATATCCCCCTTCAAGTCCAAGATATCCTCAACCCCTACCGACAGCCGCACCAGACTGTCACTGATCCCAAGCGAATGACGAATATGTGCCGGAATCGACGCGTGCGTCATGATGGCAGGATGCTCCGCGAGACTTTCCACGCCTCCGAGACTTTCTGCGCAAACAAAAATCTTCAGTCGCTCAAGAAACCGCCGCGAATCGTCCAGATCGCCCTTGAGAATCAGCGTCACCATCCCGCCATAAGCCTGTCCTGAGCCAGTCGAAGGGCCGTTCATTTGTTGCTTCGCCAGCACGTGCTGCGGATGCGATGCGAGGCCGGGGTAATACACTTTCTCCACCTTCGGATGTGTGGACAGCCATTCGGCAATCGCCAACGCACTCGCACAATGTTCACGCATGCGTAAATGCAGCGTCTTCAATCCCCGCAACGCAAGGAACGAATCGAACGGGCCCAAAATGCCGCCGACCGCGTTGTGCAAATATTCCAGCCTTTCCGACAACTCGCCTTTCTCGCGCGCAACCACCATGCCGCCGACCATGTCGGAGTGGCCGTTCAAATACTTGGTGACGGAATGCACCACCAGATCGAAGCCGTGATCGAGTGGGCGTTGCACGTAAGGCGTTGCGAACGTATTGTCAGCAACCGAAACGAGTTTGTATTTTTTCGCAATCGCCGCAACAGCGGAAAGATCCACGAGCTTCAATAGCGGGTTGCTCGGTGATTCCACCCAGATCATTCTTGTATTCGGGCGGATGGCGGCCTCAATTCTCGATGGATCCGTCATATCCATGAACGTGAACGAGAGTCCCGCAGAGCGTTTGCGCACGTTTTCAAACAATCGATAACTTCCTCCATATAAATCATCCAGCGCGATGACGTGGCTGCCGGAATCGAGCGCGTCCAGTATCGTCGCAGAGGCCGCCAAACCGGAGGCGAACGCAAACCCCTGCACGCCGTTTTCCAAATCCGCCACGCAGCGTTCAAATGCCATGCGTGTGGGGTTATGCGTGCGCCCGTATTCGAAGCCTTTGTGGACGCCGGGACTCGATTGCACGTAAGTAGAGTTGGCGTAGATCGGCTGCATCACAGCACCCGTGCTCGGGTCGGGCACTTGCCCGGCGTGAATCGCGCGGGTGCCGAAAAGCGATCTGGTACTCATGGTCATTGCATCCTTCTGCGCAGATAATTCAACAAGTCATAGCGCGTGATCAGGCCGAGAAATTTTTCGCCGTCTTCGACAATCGCCACATGCCCGCGATCGAAAATCGGCATCAGGCGGTTGATGGAATCGTTGATTTGTACCTTGTCGAGTTTGGAGGTCATTGCTTCGCGAACGGGCGAGGTGAATCTCGCTTCATCGCCAAAGATCGAGAGCAAAATATCGGATTCATCGATGATGCCGACCACCGTTTCATTTTCCAGCACCGGCAATTGCTGAAAATCGTACAACTTCATGCGCGCATACGCAGTCTGCAACGTGTCGTCAGGCTTGATGATAATCGTGGCGCGGTCTTTGTGATGACGCGCGATCAAATCGGTGAGATCGCCCTTGTTGGTTTGCTTGATGATCCCTTGATCGACCAGCCAATAATCGTTATACATCTTGGACAGATATTTTCCGCCGACATCGCAGACGATCGTCACCACGCGCTTCGGTGTGGTTTGCTCGCGGCAATAGCGAAGTGCGGTCGCGAGCAAGGTGCCGGTCGATGAGCCGCCCATGATGCCTTCCTTTTGCAGCAATTCGCGCGCCGCGAGCAGCGCCTCGCCGTCCGGAATCGCGTAGGCTCTTTTCGCGAGTTTGATATCGAGGTTTGCGGGCACGTAATCGCCGCCGATGCCTTCAACCAGCCACGAACCGCTTGGCCCATGTGTGCCGGTGTTGACGATTTCGTTAAGAATCGATCCTTTGGGATCGGCCAATACCATTTCCACATGCGGTGCCACGCGTTGAAAAAATCGCCCCATGCCAGTGATGGTGCCGCCCGATCCTACGCCCGCGACTACTGCATCGAGGCGATGCTCCATCTGCTCCCACAGTTCCGGCGCGGTCCACTCTTCGTGTGTGGCCGGGTTCGCAGGATTGGAAAATTGGTCTATGCAAAACGCACTTGTCCCAGCCGCTTGCATTTCGATCGCAATGCGTTTCGCCATGTCCTGGTAATACTCCGGGTGGCCTTTGGAAACATCCGATCGCGTCATGACAATTTCCACGCCCATTGCGCGCAAGTGAAATATTTTCTCCTGACTCATCTTGTCGGGAATCACCAGCAGCAGTTTGTAGCCCTTGTGAATCGCCGCGAGAGCCAAACCCAGGCCGGTATTGCCGGCGGTCGCCTCGATAATGGTGCCGCCCGGTTTGATTTTCCCATCGCGCTCGGCTGCTTCGATCATGCGCAGACCGATGCGATCCTTGATTGATCCCGCTGGATTGTTGCACTCAAGTTTCGCGTAGAGTTCGCAGACGCCGGTGTCGAGATTTCGGAGCCGGACCAAGGGCGTATCGCCGATCAGATCCAGCACGTTGTGGTATTTGTGGCGATTCATTGATTCCCTTTTTGGCGGGCACGGGTGGTGCCGCATCGATTGGAACTATCGCCCACCTTGTGGGCGGCGACATTGTGATGGCCGCTATGTTACGCGAACCGGTCGCATGTTTTCACTACACAATTTCGCCGCTGTCTTGCCATCCGGAATCGTCCTCCTTGCTGGTGGCAATGCCCAACAACGAACGCGCTACCGCCTCGGCGACTTTGATGCCATCGACACCCGCCGAAAGAATTCCGCCGGCATAACTGGCCCCTTCGCCGGCGGGATAGAGCCCCCGCACATTGAGGCTCTGAAAATCCGCGCCGCGCGTGATTTTCACCGGCGAGGAGGTTCGCGTCTCGACGCCGGTCAACACCGCGTCATGCATCGCGAAGCCGCGCATTTGCTTGTCGAACGCGGGAAGCGCCTCGCGAATCGCCATGATGGCGTAGTCCGGAATGCAGGTCGCGAGATCGGTCAAATGCACGCCGGGTTGGTAGGAAGGAACAACGTCACCCAGCGATGTCGATGCGCGTCCCGCCAGAAAGTCACCGACCAATTGCCCCGGTGCCTCGTAATTACCGCCGCCCAACTCAAACGCGCGCGATTCCCAATGACGCTGAAAATCAATCCCTGCCAACGGTCCGCCAGGATAGTCGCGTAGATCGATGCCGACCACGATTCCCGCATTCGCGTTGCGTTCATTGCGTGAATACTGGCTCATGCCGTTGGTGACCACGCGATTCGATTCCGACGTCGCCGCAACCACGGTGCCGCCGGGGCACATGCAAAAGCTGTACACGCTGCGGCCATTCGCGGCGTGATGCACCAGCTTGTAATCGGCCGCGCCCAGGAGAGGATTGCCCGCGTTGACACCAAAGCGCGCGCGGTCGATTAGCGATTGCGGATGCTCGATGCGAAAGCCGATCGAGAACGGCTTCGCTTCCATGAACACGCCGCGTGCGTGCAGCGTTTGCACCGTATCGCGCGAACTGTGACCGAGCGCCAGTATCAGATGGTCGGTGCGGATTTCCGTTTCGCGGGCATTTACGGCGTCGAATACTTTTATGCCACGCACTTGCCCCGACTCAATCGACACATCCACCACGCGGTGTTGAAACCGCACCTCGCCGCCGAGCGCAATGATTTCCTCGCGCATCTTTTCCACCACCCCGACCAAGCGAAACGTGCCGACATGCGGCTTCGAGACATACATGATCTCCGCCGGTGCGCCGGCCTTGACGAATTCGCTCATCACTTTGCGGCCGAGAAAACGCGGATCCTTGATCTGGCTGTAGAGTTTGCCGTCGGAAAAAGTGCCCGCGCCGCCCTCGCCGAATTGCACATTCGATTCGGGATCGAGAATTTTTTTTCGCCACAATCCCCACGTATCTTGCGTGCGTTCACGGACTGACTTGCCGCGCTCAAGCACGATCGGCTTCAATCCCATCTGCGCCAGAATCAACGCCGCGAAAATTCCGCACGGCCCGAAGCCAACGATGACCGGGCGAAGTGTTGGCGTGGAGCCCGCGGAGGCATGCCCGATAAAGTGATAGCTCGTATCCGGCGACAATTTCACCGCCGCATCGCCGCGCAGTTTGTTCAGCACAGCGGCTTCGTCGCGCACATCCACATCGACGCTGTACACAAACAACATCGCGTTCTTCTTCCGCGCGTCATGGCTGCGCTTGAAAATGCTGAAAACCGTCAGCGCCGATTTTGCGATGCCGAGTCTTTTCAGAATCGCATTTTCAAGCGCAGTCGTGTCGTGATCGAGCGGCAAGCGAATTTCATTGATGCGTAACATGGTGTGCGGGGTGGTGAAATTCGCGCAAGCATAGCATCCTGTTTGGAAGGGCTGAATGCCATAGCGAAAATCAGGCTAAAACGCCATTCGGCAAGGTGTTCGGAGCAAAAAGCACCGAAACACCGCGCCAGTATTGGAGATCATAAACGCGCTACTTGCGTCTGTGCCACCACAGTTTTCCCGGCAACAAACCCAACACCATCGCCACGCCGATCAACACAATCACGCCGCCGAAAATCGCGCCGCCATTCAATGCTTCGCCGAAGAAAATCGCGCCCCACGCGCAGCCGAAAACCGGAATCAGGAACGTGGCCGAAATCGCGCGCGTCGGGCCAAGATCGCGGATCAACCGGTAGTAGAGGAGATACGCAATCGATGAGCAAATCACCGCGAGGCCGAGCATGCCCAATACCACATTGAGCGGCGGCATCACCGGCGGAATCGCCATCAACCCGAGCGGTGAGGTGGCGAGTGCCGGCAAGATTAACGCGCCGACCGCCATGCCCATGGTGGGCGCACCCTGCGCGTATTTCTTGGTGTAGACGATGATGTAGCCGTAGGAAACGGTCGCGAGCACGCACGCCGCCGCCGCCGTAATGGTTTCGGCATTCAACGGCACCGGCCCCAGATTGACGATGGTCGCGACTCCGACAAAGCCCAGCACCATGCCGGCTAGGCGCGGCGGGGTCAGACGTTCGCCCAGCATCACGGCGGCGAAAATTGCCGCGAAAAACGGCGACATCGCGTTCAGAATCGCGCCGTAGCCCGCCGGCAGCGTCTTCATCGCGAAAGCGAACAGGGCAAACGGCAATACCGAATTCAGCAGGCCGATGAAGAGATATGTTTTCCACCATTGACCAAACTTGAGATCCGCGCGCGTGGCAAGCGCGAACGCGAGCAGCACGACACCCGCGATCGAGATGCGCAGCCACATGGTGCCGATGCCGCCGAACACAGGGGCCACCACGCGCATGAACGCGAACGAGCCGCCCCAAATTGCGGCCAGGCTTACTAAACGGATGATATCGGCGGTTCGCATGGGTGGGGAATCGTTGCGTCGGGAAAAGGGGAAGGATTGCCGGCTCGTAGGCGAGTATCGCATGGAGAAATCCGGCCCGGCAGCGCTTTTAAGGCGGCAAATTCTTGCCATCCGCCGATGCCACATCCAACCCGCAAAGTGTTGCGTAATGGGGGACGCATGACGCTTTGCACGCATCCATCGCCATCAATTCCTCAGGAGCTATCAATGGCGCAAGACTGGGCGGTCCGTTTTCCCGACGCTTCCAACTTTTTCATCGACGCATTTATACTGCCGGGTATGAAATCCGATTCGACCTTGCACAGTCCGTTCGCCCGTGGCCGCAGCCCGGCACCCGCGGCTGCTGCCAAGCTCACCCGTGATGTCGCCGCCAAGCCTGCAAGCGCCGTCTTGCCCGTCGATGACGACACAGCGCTTTGCAAATGCCTGGAGGGCATCTGCGCGCAGCGCCAGGCGGCACTGGGGCAGTTCTATGACCTGACCGTGGGCCGTGTGTACGGCGTTGCATTACGCATCGTGCGGCGCGCCGAGGTGGCCGAAGAGGTCGTGTCGGATGTGTATATGCAGGTGTGGCGAGATGCCGCCCGCTACGACGTTTCGCGCGGAAAAGTATTGGGTTGGCTATTGGTCATCGCCCGCAGCCGTGCGCTCGATTTGTTGCGCCGTCAGGACGAGGCCTTCAGCCATCCGGAGCCCTGGGAATTGGCCACCGACTTAGAGAGTGTGCACGACAATCCGCAGGATCTGCTTGAGGCGACGCAGACTGGCTGCGCCGTGCATGCGGCGATGTTGAAACTCAATCCATTGCAGCGGCAATTGTTGTCGCTGGCGTTTTTCCGTGGGCTTACCCACTCGGAAATCGTCGAGCACAGCGGCATTCCGCTGGGTAGCGTCAAAACCCATATTCGCCGCGCGTTGGCGATTTTGCGCGAGACGCTTGGACCGGATGTCGAACTAAACGCCGGGGAGGCATAAATCATGATGAAAGCCACTTCGAAAAATACCGATGTTTTTTCCGATGCGCTGCTCGGAAAAATTCTTGAAAGTTTGCCGACGGTGTCGGCAAAAGTACTCTCCACGAATCGCCGCACGGCAATGAAAAAATCGTTGCTCACGCGCATCGCGGCGACCGATGCCGGTCGCGACGCGACCACCTACAAGATGGTGCGTGCAGGTGAAGGCGAATGGATCAACTTCGCGCCGAACGTGGCAATGAAAATCCTGCACGATGATGGCGGAACGCGTTCTTGGCTCGCGAAATTCAGCCCCGGCGGGCGCATTCCGGAACACCTTCAAAGCGGCGACGAAGAAGCCTTCATTCTCGAAGGCTGGTGCTGGCTCGACGACGTACGAATCGTGCGTGGCGATTACCACATGATCGCGAAGGGCCAGCGCCACGGCAACATTCACAGCCCGGAAGGTTGCCTCATCTTCGTGCGTAGCCACAGCGAAAATCGCCACGCGTCGCAGCTAGCGGCGGTGCGCTGACCACATTTCAGGACGCATGCCTTTCCCACGAGTGAAGTGACTTACCGAGGATACGCAACGTATCGCGTGACGACGAAAATCTATGCGACGTTCAAGTTCGCTTCTTTGTGCCCAATTTAATTGCGGGCTAGATCGCCATTCTACGGGCGTCTCCGAGCAAAAGTGCTCCGAAAGGCTCGCCAGTATTGGCGTTTGATGTGCGGGTAAACCTTATGCCAGATAAGTCTTGGCAAGCCACCACGAGACAGCGGCAATAAACGCGGAGCAGGGAATGGTGAGAATCCACGCCCAGACGATCCCGCCCGCAACACCCCAACGCACCGCGTTGAATTTCCGCGCGGCACCGACGCCGACGATGGCACCCGTGATCGTGTGCGTGGTCGAGACCGGAATCCCCATCGCTGTCGCGGTAAAGAGTGTGATGGCACCGCCGGTTTCCGCGCAGAATCCGCCGACCGGTTTTAGCTTGGTGATTTTCTGGCCCATGGTTTTCACGATGCGCCAGCCGCCGAAAAGCGTGCCCATTGCGATGGCGGCATAACACGACACGATCACCCACATGGGTACCGGGTCTTTCGCGCCGGAAATGCCAGCTGCGATCAACAGCATCCAGATGATGCCAATCGTTTTCTGCGCGTCGTTGCCGCCGTGCCCGAGCGAGTAAAGCGATGCCGACACTAGCTGCAATCGCCGGAACCATCGATCGACGCGGCGCGGCGCCGTCTTTCGGCATAGCCATGAGACCAGCAGCAACAGCAGGCTGCCGAGCAGAAAGCCCATGAACGGTGAAATGAAAATGAACAACAAAGTCTTCATCAATCCGCTCGCGATGAGCGACGAGGTGCCCGCTTTCGCCACTGCCGCGCCCACCAGGCCGCCGATCAACGCGTGCGACGACGAGGATGGAATGCCGTAATACCAAGTGATCACATTCCAGGTGATCGCCCCGATGAGCGCGCCCATGATGACCAGGTGATCGACCACCACCGGGTCGATCGTGCCCTTGCCAACGGTCGCCGCCACTTTCAACTGAAAAACGAGAATCGCCACGAAATTGAAAAACGCCGCCCACGCCACCGCGTACTGCGGTTTCAGCACGCCGGTCGATACGATCGTGGCGATCGAATTCGCCGCATCGTGGAAGCCGTTCATGAAATCGAAAATCAACGCGAGCACCACCAGGAAGATGATCATCTCGATGCTGATGCTAATCGAACCCATTTGCGCTGCCTTCCGTTAGCCTGTTCGTCGCCCGGTTGCGCGGGCTACGCGTTTTCCAGCACGATGCCTTCGATCACGTTCGCCGTGTCTTCGCAGCGATCGGTCACCGTTTCGAGAAGTTCGTAGATCGCCTTCAGCTTGATGAGTTGCCGGGTGTCCGGCTCATCGCGGAACAATTTCGACATCGCCGAGCGCAGCACCCGATCCGCTTCCGATTCGAGTTGGTCGATCTCGTTGCAAATCTTCAAAATCGATTGCGCGTTATCGAGGTTCGACATTTGCCCGACCGCCTGCTTCACTTTCTCCGTGCAGGCGACGCAAATCTCGGCTAATTTCCTGGCGGCGTCGGGCACATCGCGCACGTCGTACAACACCACGCACTCCGCCACATCCTCCATCAAATCGAGGATATCGTCCATGCGGCTGATGAGCTTGTGAATGTCTTCGCGGTCGAGCGGTGTGACGAAGGTCTGGTGCAGGAGGTGAATGGTTTCGTGGGTGATCTTGTCCGCGCGTTTTTCGATCGCGCTGACATTCTGCGCATGCGCCTCGCGGCTACCCATATCCGTCAACAAAGCGTTGAGCTCGTGGGCACCCTCCACTACCAATGACGCATGATCGTTGAAGTAATCGAAAAACCGCCCCTCTTTGGGCATCAGACGTCCGAACATGATTCACCCCTCGCTGGTGGCCAACTTTGAAAAAGTCATTTTTGTGACTGCGGGGATTGTAGCTGAATGCTGTGGGCGGGGCGGTGGAGTTCGGAAGAATTGACCGGTGGGGAAAACGAGAGTTTGAACACGCAAGTTGTGCGAGCTAGCGAATGAGTCAACTCGATCCAATGCGCTTCCGCGTCGGACGCCCAAGCGTAACGGCCAAGGCATTTCCATCGTGACCGATCAGAGGGCCTTGGCCAATGTGTAAGCGCCGGATTGCCCGCACCGCCATTTGGCGCGCCTTTACAGTGCTTTTCGCCGCGAAATCCGCACCAATACGGGCGTTTCGATAAAATATGCCGGCAACATCAACCGCGCGAGCGCCTCGTGCGTTGATCCGCCTCAACCCATGGGCGCACGCTATGGGTAGAATAACGGCCATAAGTCAATCCACCTGCCAAACCGCCAAACCATTTTCCCCTTCGGAGTCATCATGAAAATTCGCAGCATTTTCCTAGCCGTCGCCGCCCTGCTCATGGGTAGCCTCGCCCATGCGCAAGCCTACCCCACCAAACCGATCACAATGATCGTCCCGTTCGCGGCGGGCGGCCCGACTGACACCGTGGCGCGCTCGGTTGCGGCGATCATGTCGAAATCGCTCGGCCAAACCGTTGTCGTCGAAAACGCCGGCGGTGCTGGGGGCAATATCGGTAATGAAAAAGTCGCCAAGGCGGCACCCGATGGCTACACCACGCTGCTGATGCACATCGGCATCTCGACCAGCCCGTCGCTTTACCGCAACCTGCGCTATAACGCGGTCACCGATCTGGAGCCGATCGGCATGGTCACCACGGTGCCGATGACCATTATTGCAAACAAAAAGTTTCCGCCGAACAACATGAAAGAGTTGATTGCCCATGTGAAAGCCAACAAGGACAAAGTGTCGTATGCCAATGCCGGCATTGGTGCCGCGTCGCACTTGTGCGGCATGTTGTTCATGAGCGCAATCGAGACCGATGTGCTGACAGTGCCCTACAAAGGCACGGCACCCGCCATGACCGATCTGCTCGGCGGCCAAGTCGATTTCATGTGCGACCAGACCACCAACACCACGTCGCAAATCAAAGGCGGAAGCGTGAAAGTCTATGGCGTCACCAGCAAGACGCGCGTCTCTTCGCTGCCCGACGTGCCGACCATGGACGAAGCCGGCTTCAAGGGCTTTGAAGTCGGCATCTGGCACGGCTTCTGGGCACCCAAAGGCACGCCGAAGCCAGTCATCGACAAACTCAATGCAGCGCTGAACGATGCGCTGAACGATGCCGAGCTGAAAAAGAAATTCGCCGATCTGGGCACGGCACCGGAACCCGTTGAGCGCCGCAAGCCCGAGGTGCTGCGCGCGCATCTGTCGGCCGAAATCGCCAAGTGGGCACCGATCATCAAGAAGGCGGGCGTCTACGCCGATTAAGAATTGCGATCGGTATTATTGCCAGTGAAAAAAACGCCCGGCTTGGCTGGGCGTTTTTTTTCGGGCGTTTTCCATTGCAGTTAAACTTCCATCATGACCCGCAAATCGTTCACGCAAAACACCATCGCAATGGTGTATGACTTCGACGGCACGCTCTCGCCGCAGCCGATGCAGGAGTACACGGTGCTGCCGAAGTTCGGCATCGAGCCGGAGGCCTTCTGGGCAAAGGTGCATAAAGAGGCCACCGAGACGGGCTCGGATTCGATGCTGGTGTACATGCGCCTGATGATGGAGATGCTTTACAAGAACGACGACGTGCGCATCACGCGCGCCGATTTTGCCGCGATGGCCACGCAGATAAAATATTTTCCCGGCGTCGAGGAATGGTTTCCGCGCATCAATGCGTATGTCAAAAAGCGCGGCGCGGGTGCCGTGAATGTGCAGCACTACATCATCTCGGCGGGACAGAAAGAAATTCTCGAAGGTGTGTCGATCCAGAAATATTTCAAGCAGATCTACGCCTCCGAATATCACTTCAATCAATACGGCATCGCAAATTTCCCGAAGCTGTTGATCACGGATACGTCCAAGACCCAGTTCCTGTTTCGCATCAACAAAGGCAAGGAAACCTTGGCGGAATCGATCAACGAACACATGCCCGAAGGCGAGCGACCGATTCCGTTCTCCAACATCATTTATATCGGTGACGGCATGACGGACGTGCCGTCGATGGCGTTGACGACCAAGAGCGGCGGGCACTCGCTCGCGGTCTACAACCCGAAGCTCGCCAAGAGCAAGAAAACTTGCGTTGGGTTGCTCGATGCGGGGCGCGTGGATTTTATCGCGCCGGCCGACTACCGTGAAGGTGCGAAGCTCGCGAAGCGCGTGCAGTTGCTACTTGATTCAGTGATCGCCGGGATCGCGTATGCGGCGGAAGTGGCATTGTGTCGGGCGGAGAATGCGGATTGATGATGTGTTTCGTCGTTCCCGCGTCCCTGAAGGGAATTCCTTCGGCCGAAGCGGAAATCCAGTGTCGTTTGGTGAATGGTCCGTGACGTGAGACCACTCGCCTTCCAGTTGCTGCGCGAACTTTCGCATGAGCGATTCACATCCGGCGTGCAGCTCGCGGAGAAATTCGGCGTGTCGAGAAGTATCGTCTCGAATGCGCTGAACGAAGCGGGCGAGGCGGGCGTCGAAATTTTCCGGCTCACGCGGCGCGGCTATCGTCTCGCGCAGCCGATCGAATTACTCGATCTCGATCGGCTCCGTTTGGCACTCGGCACCACGTCGAATCGCCTGAACCTCGACGTGATCGAGACGATCGATTCGACCAATACCGAAATGATGAAGCGCGCCATCGCGGGGGCACCGTCGGGCGCCGCATTGGTGGCGGAAATTCAGACCGATGGCCGCGGCCGGCGCGGACGGGTGTGGCATTCCGCGTTTAGTGCGTCGCTCACGTTTTCACTGCTGTGGCGATTCCAGAGGGGTGCGGCGCAATTGGGTGGGCTATCGCTGGTGGTGGGCCTCGCAGTGTTGCGCGCGCTGCATCAGTTTGGCATCGGCAAAGACAGCGTTCAACTGAAATGGCCGAACGATGTCGTGGTCGCCGAGCGGAAGTTGGCGGGCGTGTTGATCGAAAGCCAGGGCGACATGCTCGGCCCGACGGCGGTGGTGATCGGCATCGGCATCAACATGGATTTGCCGGTGCATGTGATCGCGCGCATCGATCAACCTGCAACCGACGTGCAACGCCTCGCCGGCGAAACGGTTTCGCGCAATCGATTGTTGGCTGAGGTGTTGCGCCAATTGGTGGTCTTGCTTGATGCTTTCGAGGCGGATGGATTTGCGCCGTTCAAGGATGAATGGACGCGCGCGCATGCGCTGCATCTAAAGCCGGTGCGGGTGATCAGCGCCGATGGCGGCAGCGTCGATGCCATGGTGCGCGGTGTGGCCGATGACGGTGCGCTCGTTATACAACATGACGGCCGCGAGCGATTGTTGGCGTCGGGCGAAGTGAGTCTGCGATCGCTGAGGAGCGCGAAAAGTGAATGAACCTTCGCGAATTCTCGCCGTGGATGCCGGCAACACGCGCGTGAAATGGGGCATTCACGATGGCCGGGAATGGTTTCTGCGTGCCTCGTTCGGAACGATGGCGGGCGATGAAACCGCCTTCAGCCATTTACCGCCCGATCCGCAGGTGAACCGCATCATCGTCTCGAATGTCGCCGGCAAGCATGTTGGCGAGCGCATCAGGGACGCGCTTTATCGCGTGGGCCCGCCAATCGAATTTATCCAATCACAGACTGAGCAATGCGGTGTGACCAGCCGCTATGAGTTGCCCGACACGCTGGGCACGGATCGCTGGGCGGCGCTGATCGCCGCGTTCAATTCATGCGCGACGCAAACCGCGCCGCGACGCGCGCCGTCGCCGATGTTAGTAGTGATGGCCGGCACCGCGCTCACCATCGATGCGCTCACCGCCGAGGGCGTGTTTCTCGGCGGCGTCATCGTGCCGGGGCTGGCTCTAATGCGCGCCGCGCTGCACCGCGGCACGGCGCAATTGCCCGCAGACTCGGGCGAACATCAAACATTCCCGTGCAACACAGTCGATGCCATTTCCGCCGGCAGCATCGAAGCCTGTGCAGGTGCCATGCAACGTATGTTCACGCATTTGTCGGCTGAAAGTGGCGCGCTGCCGCGCTGCATCGGCAGCGGCGGTGCCATCCACGTTGTCAGTGCGCATCTTCCGTTCCCGGTCGCGATCAACGACAATCTGGTTCTGGACGGACTCATCGCAATCGCGCGCGACGCGCGCGCACTTTAAGACACTATGGCCCGATTTATTTTTCTCCTGCTGCTGCTCGTCAATATCGCCTTCGGCGTGTATCTCTATCTCGCCGAAACGCAGCCCGCCGCCGCGCCGCCGCGCGAAATCAACCGCGACGCGCTTCAGATACTATCGGTCGCCGATCCCGCGAAGGCGCAGGCCGATGCAGTCGCCGCGCGCAAATTCGCGGAGACCCTCAAGGGTTCGGCCTGCGTCGATTTCAGCGTCAAACCTGCCGACGGCGCGCGCGCGGGCATCGCTTTTGCGGCGATGAATCTCGGTGAAAGACTGACCTCACGCAACGTCGAAGATTTCACCCGATTCGTGTTGACACTTCCCTCGCAGCGCGATAAACGCGCCGCTGAAACGCAACTCGCCAATTTGAAAAAAGCCGGTGTAAAAGATGTCTCGTTACTCAGCGACAATGGCATTTCGCTCGGTGTATTTTCCAGCGACGAAGCCGCCCGCAAGGCGCTTGCCGACATACAAGGCAAGGCCGGCGCGCTGGCGAAAGATGTGCAAATTTCACCGCGCAATCCGCAACTCAAGGAGACACTTTTTACCGTGCGCGACCCGGATATGAATATGATCGCGCGGCTGACGATTTTGCAGCGAGAATTCGAGGCAAGCAGCTTGAAGGCGGTTACTTGTCCGGCGGCGGCACCCGTGCAAACGCCTGCACCGGTGGTGAGTGCGCAAGACGCAAAGAGCGCGGGCGACAAAGCGAAACCCTAGAGCTGGCGCGGCGTTTCGGACTAAAAAGCTCGGAGAGGATCGCCGAATATAGAGCCTCTGGTTTAGGGAACTTCTATTGAACCGGCAACTAAATATGTTGAAGCACGCCCTTTCCCCGTGTAGACGGGGACCCAATTTTCTGCAATTCCGCTACGAAACTTGGCCCCCCGCCTACGCGGGGGAAGGAAATAATTGAAGTCAGTTCAACATGTTTAATTGCCGGATCAATAAAAACCTCAAATTTCCGTCATCCCGGCGCAACCCTTGTGGTTGTTCGCCGGGATGACGGGGTAAACAGAAGTACCCTTTGCAACGCCACTGTCATCCTGAACGCAGCGAAGGATATGGTTGCAATCAGATCCTTCGCTACGCTCAGGATGACAGAATCAGAAGTTGCAGCCCAAGCAGCGTTTCCGCATTACGCGAACCAGGAAAATTACAAAACCTTGCCCGGATTCATGATCCCCTGCGGATCGAGCGCGCGCTTGATTGCGCGCATCAAGTCGAGCTCCACCTCCGACTTGTGGCGAGTGATTTCATCGCGCTTTAATTGGCCGAGCCCGTGTTCAGCGCTGATCGATCCGTGCAAATTATCCAGCAGCGCGTAGACGATGCGATTCGCTGCGCGCGACTGTTCGGGCGTTGGCCCCGATGCATCAGTGGTGCCGGAAAAACTCAGGTTGTAATGCAGATTGCCGTCGCCGATATGGCCAAAGCAAATCACTTCGGCTTCCGGAAATGCAGCCTGCAATGCGGCATCGCCCGCCGCAATGAATTCCGCGATACGCGAAATCGGCACCGAAATATCATGCTTGACGCTTTTGCCGCGGCTCTTCTCGGCATGCGGAATATTTTCGCGGATCTCCCACATCGCGCGCGCTTGCGATTCGCTGGTGGCAACGATGGCGTCAAGCGCGATGCCTTGCTCGAACGCGGGTTCCAGTGCCAAGGCAAATTGATCCTGAAGCGTGGTTCCCGGTTGGGTATCGGTCAATTCAATCAACACTTGCCACGCGTGCTTCGCGGCAAACGGCTCGATTGTCGCCGGGAAATAGTGGATGACATGATCGAGGCACACGCGCGACATTAATTCAAAGCCCGTGAGTCGATCGCCCATCGCAGCCTGAATGTGCGTGAGCAGCGCGACCGCCGCCGCCGGCGTCGGCACAGCGGCCATTGCGGTGCAGGTCTGCCTCGGTGCGGGATAAAGTTTCAGCACGGCGGCAGTGATGATGCCGAGCGTGCCTTCCGCGCCCATCAACAAGTGCTTCAGGTCATAGCCGGTGTTGTCTTTTCTGAGCGCCTTCAAGCCGTTCCATATGCGGCCATCAGGCGTGACGGCCTCGATGCCCAACACCAGATCGCGGGCGTTGCCATAGCGCAGCACCGCCGTGCCACCCGCATTGGTCGAGAGATTGCCACCGACGGTGCAGGAACCTTCGGCCGCCAGCGACAATGGGAACAAGCGGTCACGTTCGCGCGCCGCGTCTTGCACATTTTGCAGAATGCAGCCGGCCTCGACGGTGATTGCGTTGTCCGCCAAACTGACGTCGCGGATTTTGTTCATGCGTTTAAGTGACAGCACAATCGCGTCGCCGGATGCATCCGGGACTCCGCCACCGACCATGCCGGTGTTGCCGCCTTGCGGGACGATTGGCGTGCGGGTTTCCGCGCAGAGCTTCACCACGGCGGCGACTTGTTCGGTGTTGGCGGGCCGCACCACGGCTCGCGCTTTGCCGTGATAATTGCCGCGCCAATCGACGACGTACGGCGCGGTGTCAGCGGCGTCGGTGACGACGTTCGTGGCACCGACAATTTCGCTCAGCCGAGCAATCAGATCGGACATGAACCGGCCATCGTCAATCGCCGGGCAATGAGCGGCGAATCCGTTCGAGCATCGCCGTCGTCGAGCGCTCGAATTGAAACGCAATCGAATGCACACTGCCGCCCCACGACGCCACTTCGTTCGCGCCGACGATCTTGTCGAGCGGCCAATCACCACCCTTGACGAGTACTTCGGGGTGCGACTCATGCAGACGATGCAATGGCGTGTCCTCTTCAAACCACGTCACCAGACTCACGCACTCCAGCGCCGCGATCAAGGCCATGCGGTCTTCGAGCGTATTGACGGGTCGATCATCGCCCTTGCCGAGGCGTTTCACCGACGCATCCGAATTCAGCGCAACGATTAGTGACGCACCGAGTACGCGCGCTTCGGCGAGATAGGTCACATGGCCGCGATGCAGCACATCGAACACGCCATTGGTGAATACGCGTTTGCGAGGGAGCGCATCCGCGCGGCGCACAAAATCGGCCGGCGTGCAGAATTTATTTTCGAATGAGGGGCGCATCACGTTATTGTAACCGCCGATGGTTTGGGCCAAACATGGCGAAAGCGGGATTTGCGGGATAACTACGTGTCAAAAAAATCGACTACTTTCCGCCGCCTGCTTCAAAGACAAAGACGAAGCCGGAAATCGGCGCGCCGTTCTCGTTGCGAATATCGGTAGGTAAACACTTGACGGATATGAAACCGGAGTCCGCCGCGAGGCGCTCAATATAACGTGGGTGGTGCGCGAATCGCCCGCTCGGCAAGAGCGTGCAATCGGTGTCGAGGTCGGTGGGGGACTCGATCGAAAACGCAAATCGTCCGCCCGGCGACAAGCGTTCCGACACCAACGCAAACAATTCCTCCAGGCGGCCAACATAAATCAGAACATCCGTCGCAGTGATGAGATCGAATGATTCTGTCGCGCGGGTGAGGAAAGCCTCCAACGCACTTTCAAATAGTTCGTCGTAGCAGCCGTGCGCCGCAGCGCGCGCGAGCATCGAGGCGGACAAATCGACGCCGATCAGCCGCGCCGCGTAGCGCCGCACCTCCAGCCCGAATAATCCGGTCCCGCAACCCAGGTCGCAGACCGATGGCGGCTTCCCATGAGTACCGGGAAACCGGGTAAGCCAATCCCGCAACTCGTCGATCAAGAGCGTCGGAATGCGATAGCCAAGACGTTGCACCAAATGCGCGTCGAACGTGCCAGCCATGCCCGCATAAAGGCGGGTGATCACCGCATGCGGGATCGTCGCAATATCCTCGCCGCCGAGCTGGGCAAGTTTGAATCGCGCCATCGTCTCGGCGGACGAGTCTTTCGGCGCAATGGCCAATACGCGCTCGGCACACGCGATTGCACCGGCATGGTCGCCCACGGCGAGCCGGCAATCCAGGAGCAACAGCCATGCATCGACGTGCGACGGATCGATTTCGACGATGGCTTCGTAGGCGCGCGCAGCCGCAGCATGTATTCCACGGCCCGACAAAACAAGCCCCAAGCCCTGGAGCGCAGGCACCAGCTGCGGATTGATGTCGAGCGCGCGCCGATAGCAGCCCTCAACAGAATCTGCCTCGCCCAATTCGATCAACGTGTTGCCGAGATTCACCAACGCTTCCGCGAAATGGGGCCGATGCGCGATCGCCGCCTCAAAGGCGCGCCGCGCGCCCTGCCAATTCGCTTTATGTTGAAGCAGGATGCCGAAGTTGTAGTGCGACAATGCGTCGCGCGGATCGATGCGCAATGCTTCACGATAGAGATGCTCGGCGCGCTCAATGGAGTGCGCGCTGAAGTGCGCCGACGCGGCCTGCCGCAGCCATGCGGGATTGCGCCGGTTTTGCGCCAGGGCAAGCTCGAAGTGTTTGATGCCGGCTTCAAGGTTGCCGCCGCGCTGCTCGATCACGCCCAGGTAGAAATGAAAGGGTGCCCGCAGCGCGGCGGCATCGACGACCGCGAAGTAGCGCTCACATTGCGCGCGCGCGCCATCAAGATCGCCGCGCTGAATCATCGCGGCAACATCATCGAGTGTAAGACGCGGTGCCGGGGCGGCCTGATTCATCGTGACGCGGGGGCTACTTTTTTGGCGGCGCCTCAATATATTCAAACACCTTTACCACGCGCGCAACCCCGCTGGTGGTGCGCGCTGATTCCGCCGCTGCGTCGCCTTCCGCGCGGGTGACCAGGCCCATCAGGAACACCGTCCCGGCCTCGGTGACGACCTTGATGTGGTTGGCCGCGAACGCCTTGTTGCCGATAAGGCGGAACTTAACGCTGGCGGTGGTGATGGTGTCGCTGCTGCGCGCGGTGTAGGCGGCATTGCCCGCGACGACGGCTTCATTGGTGACGGTCTTTACGCTGGGAATTCTCGCCATCATGTCGCTGATGTCTTTTTTCATCTGCTCGGTCGGTGCTTCGCCGGTGACGAGTACTTGCAAATTGAAGCTCGTGAAGTTGAGGTGCGCATCCTTGAAATGCTCGACTTGCCGCAGCCGCGCCTTGACTTCGATATTTTCGTCTTCGACGTAAATGCCGATCGGCCGACGGTCATCGATGGCGAGCGCGGTGGCACCGATGCCGGTCGCGGCCAGCGTAAAGCAGCCCTGCAGGAAAAGCATCGACGATGCGACGAGGATCATGAGGCCAAATTTGACGGGTGAACGCATTAGAGTTCTCCAAACATTAAGTTGTCGATGGCATCGCAGAGACAATGCAGAATCAAGAGATGGGTTTCCTGAATGCGCGTCGTGATTTGCGCGTCCACGTTGAGCAAGATGTCGTCTCCACGCAAAATTTCAGCCATGCGGCCACCGCCGCGCCCGGTCATGCCGATAACGCGCATGTTCTTTTTGTGCGCGGCGTCGATGGCCGCGACCACATTCTTCGAGTTGCCGCTGGTGGAAATCGCAAACAGAATGTCGCCGGGTTTGCCGAGTGCGCGTACCTGTTTGGAAAATATTTCATCGAACGAGTAATCGTTGGCGACCGCCGTGAGAATTGACGAATCGGTGGTGAGCGCGATCGCCGCCAACTCCGCACGCTCTCGCTCGAACCTGCCCACCAACTCGGCCGCGAAATGTTGCGAGTCGCCGGCCGAGCCGCCGTTGCCGCAGGCGAGAATCTTGCCGCCGTTCTTGAGGCAATCGACCATTGCGTGGGACGCGGCGGCAATATGCGGTGTCAGTGCGACCGCGACGCGTTGCTTGGTGGCGATGCTGTCCTGAAAATTGCGGGCGATTTTTTCTTCGATATTCATCATGCGGAAATTTTACGCCTCAAACGCGTTGGGTAGCCATTCGACATCTTTCTCGTTCAATGAGTTCAACAGCACGGCGTCGAATCGACAAGGTGGAAATTGCTTCATTCCGGAAAGGTAGTGCTGCGCGGCCGCCACAATGCGCGCCTGCTTGGTGGGCGTGATGCTCGCCGCCGGGCCGCCGAAATCGTTGCCCTTGTGCGTGCGGCGCAGGCGCACTTCGACGAACACCAGTGTCTCGCGGTCTTTCATGACCAGATCAATCTCGCCAAAGCGGCAGCGGTAATTGCGGGCAACCAGCACGAGCCCACGTTCGATCAAGTACTGTTCCGCGATCCGCTCCGCGCTGTCGCCGGTTTCTTTGGTGGTGAAGATGCCGGCGAGTGTCATTCGGCCGGCTTGAACAGGGCTGGCCGGCCATCGCGCATTTCACCTGCCGCGAGCATTCGTACAAATTGATGGCCTTCCAGCGTGATGCGGCCGGTGACACCATCCAGCGTAGGCGGGCTTTTCGGTTTTTCGGATTGCGTCACCTGCTGCACCAGTTGCGCGAGACGCCACGCATCGATGCCGAGCGCGTACAACCTTTCATAGTCGATGGGCAATGGCTCGGTCGGCTTGGCGTACGCCATCACGGCCGGATGATCGGGCTGCACAAACCACGGCATTTCCATAAATCGCACGTTTTCCAGGTCAAGATTTTCGACCGCGTCGGCGCGCGGATCGATCGTCATCGAGGTCGAAAACACCGGTATGCCGACCGGCAAATAGGGGCGCGCGAAGCGGGCGATCTTGATGTCGGCGGCGAGAAACACCACGTCGGCCGTCGCTTTTTCGACCGCAATGGCCACTCGCATTCCATCGGTCGTGTCGGCGTTGACCACGAATCGCAATGCGACTTCGCCGCCGAGCCGAATCCATTCTTTCTCGAAACTTTCCTGCACGCGTTTGGCGAGTGGTGTGCCGGCGGTGACAACGGCAACGCGCCGCAAACCATCATTGGCGGCGGCGCGTGCGGCGAGGCGCGCCTCCCAATCCAGATTCAATGAGACATAGAAGAATCGCTCCGGCAGATCGGCGTCGGTCGCACTGGGTGCGGCTGTGGGCGCGTTCAGCGCGAGGCTCGGCATCAATCCCGATTCCTTCGCCATGATGCCGGCACCATCGCGTGTCACGCCGCCGATGAGTGCAGTGGCACCGTCGGTGGTGGCCTTGCGGTATTGCGCAGTGAGCGAAACGGTGTCGTCATCGGCTGCGTAGATGCGCCAGGCGGGCGCATTTTTTCCGTCCGCATTGGCACCGGCGATGAAGCCCTGCTTGACCGCATCTGCGACCTTGCCGAAAGTTTTCGAGGCGAGCGGCAAAATCAATGCGATGTGCGGTGATTTTTCCGGCGGCTTGACGGGTTTGGCGTCTTTGCCATCTTTGACATCCTTGGCTTCTTTGGATTCTTCTTTTGCCGAGGGAACTGCGTTCGCGTTGATCGCGTCGTCGGTGCGTTTTTCGGCGGCGGCTTTCGTTGGTGGCGATGCCGCCGGCGTTGCGGGTACCGCAATCGTGCGCGACAACGCGAGCGGCGCGCTTGCGGGATTCACGCCTTGCGCCGACAATGCAGTGGCGACCATGATCGACGACAATGCGATCATGCCCGATCGGAAATTCTTGAACAACGCTGACACCCTTCGCCCCACGTGGCAGGAAAATTGAATCGTGATCTCCCGGCGGGAAGAAAATTTGGAGTGTGCATTATATGTGGTCGCCACCCCCATCGGTAATCTGGGCGACATCACGTTGCGCGCGCTGGAAACGTTAAAAAATGTGAACACGATCGCCGCCGAAGATACGCGGATGACGCGAAATCTGCTTTCGCATTTCAGCATCAACACACGCTTGATCGCGGTGCACGAGCACAATGAACGCAACGCGGCGGCGGGTATCGTCAATTTGCTGCAACAAGGTCAATCGGTGGCGCTCGTGACCGATGCCGGTACGCCGGCCGTGTCGGACCCCGGCGCAAAGGTGGTCGCGGCGGTGCATGCGGCGGGATTGAAAGTAAT
>JANPBQ010000238.1:0-7379 GCA_031430555.1 Betaproteobacteria bacterium | reverse complement strand
CTTCTGTTTACACCATTGAACCGCGGCGAATTCGTTGAAAAACTGTCTTCCCTGTTGGCCTCCAAGGATTTGCGGGAATCGATCGCGCGACGTGCATTTGAAAAACTTGAACGTGATCACACGTGGGAGCAAAATGCACTGCGGATTCTTGAGGCGGCCGATGTGCCCACTTCCGCATAACCGAAAACGATGAGTCTGATCTTTTTGACGCGCATGGCAGTGGCGCTGAAAATTGATAAACACAGTTTGAAAGACCTTTTCCAGTGGCCCAAGTCGACGTAATCATTCCTGTATTCAATACGCCACTCGAATATTTGATCGAGGCGATCAAAAGTCTGCGCGCGCAGACGTTCACGGATTGGGACGCGTGGATTGTCGATGACGGCTCACGCGATGAATATGGCGCGCAGCTGAAAGCACAGCTTCAATCGATCGATGATCCCAGAATTCACTATCTGTACACCGAGCACAAGATGGCCACCGGTTCACGCAATGTCGCGATTGGTCGAGGAAATGCACCCAATATCGCGTTTCTGGATTCCGACGATTGTTGGATGCCTCACCATCTTTCAAACCATCTGGCTGTGTTAAGTGCTAGAGACGATGTTTCCCTCGTGCACGGATATTTCTTGGTGATCGACTCGGATGGCAAATCAGTGGAGTCTGCACCTCCCTGGAGCGGCCTCAACGAGCTCAACGTCACGGATAGTTTCGTCAAAATGCTCAGAGGTAATTTTATCGGTGCCTCCACCGTTGTTGTTCGCAGAAAACTGCTGGAACAAGTTGACGGATTCGACGCCACATTTCCGAGTCTCGGCGATAAGGAGCTTTGGCTGCGCATGCTGAATGCCGGTGCAATATTCCACTATGAGCCGAATGTGTCGGTGCTGTATCGGGTGCATCCGGGAAACATTTCAAAAAATACCGATCTATTGCTGGCCACTCGTCGGCGCATTATCGAACTGGCAGAAAGACTCATCGATGAGAATCCCCTGTTTTCAAAAATTGACTGGCCCGCCTTAAAGAAGGAAATGACGCGCCATATGTTTCGGGAAGCGTCGGAGGTGCATTTCGCCGAAGGGCGTTTCGCGAAAGCGATCAAGTTCGCGGCACCCTGGTACTCCGGGGTTACACCCCGTGCCGCAACAATTGCGTTGCGCTCTTGCGTCGGTCTGGTGGTTGGCGTTTTTACAACGCTTTTTCACAGCCTGGCGTCGATCGCCAACATGCATTCCATTGACCGATAAGCAATGCGGTTCCTTCGCAAAAATGCAGTGCCGACAACCACAAAAAAGAGCGTAACCCCGGATTGGACCGCATATCACTTCGACGCGCGCGCGATGCTGGCCCTGTCACGTTCTCAACATACCCCGCATGTTTAAACTTGCGCGCCATGGCACAAGTTGACGTCATTGTTCCCGTATTCAATACGCCACTGGAATTCGTAAGAGTTGCGCTCGATAGCATGCGGGAGCAAACGCATGCGGCATGGACGGCTTGGATAATCGACGATGGCTCGGACGAAATCTACGCAAGGTCTTTGGCCGAGCTGGTCGCTGTCTACGGCGACTCGAGATTTAGGCTAATGCGCGAGAAGCATAGCGGATCGGCAGGCTCGCGCAATATTGGTATTTTGAAAGGGGCCTCGCCTTACGTTGCATTTCTGGATTCCGATGATTGCTGGTTACCTTCGCACCTTTCGCGACAAGTTGCCGCCCTCGACGCGGATGACCGTTATGCATTGACGCATGGTCATCGTCAAATTATTGATGCCGAGGGACGATGGCAGCCGACCGATCCACCGCAGAAGGGAATTGACGATCTGGCGCCCGCACCATTTCTTGAGCGCATGCTCCGGGAGAATTTCGTCAATGCGTCAAGCGTCGTCGTGCGTCGAAGTGCGCTTGTGCAGGCGGGCAACTTTGATGCGTCTTTCCCATGTCTTGTTGATAAAGAGTTGTGGTTGCGTTTGTTGAGAAACGGCGCGCGTTTTCGCTACGACACGGAAGTTGTTCTCTTATACCGGGTTCATGGCCAGAATATTTCAAGGCGAACCGATCTGTTGCTTGAAACCCGGCGACGCATCATCGCGAAAGCGGAGGAGATCATCGCGACGACCCCCGCATACGCAAGCATTGAATGGCAGACATTGAAAAAGGACATGGAGCGGCACATGTATCTCGAAGCCGCTCAAGCGCACTTTGATCAAGGGCGATTCCGTCAGGCGCTCAAATTCAGCGCGCCAAATCATTCGGGACTCTCCAGGCAATCATTGAAGCTTATGGTCAGATCGTTTGCCCGTTTGCTGCTGGGGCCCTGAACCCAACATTTCGGATGGCCGTCACGCGTTCATTCCGTCGGCCGCAAAAGCCAGGCAACCTTTCCGGAAACACGGCCTCCGCGACTGCGGCAACTTGATCGCCTCAGCGATCACTTATCTTCCCAACGCGCATCCTTGGCATTCCAACGCCGACCCTCGCCGAAAGACATCATGTAACGCGCGGGATTCTGCCCGACGCCTTTTTCGATCGCGTCCAGCAGCAGGTTGGTGGCGTGGATGTCCGCTTCGTGGCCACCTTCTTCCGGAACCCATATTGGGTCATGCCAGACAAGCCGGCAGTGCGTGTCGTCGATTCTCTCCGGCATGCAAAACAAGATCGGGCACCCACTGGCGCGCGCCAGCCTGGCGGCACCCAACGCAAATGGCGCGTTGGTGGATGCCGCAAAGGGACGTGAAAGTGCGCTTCGATGTTTTGCCGCATTCCAGGGCGCATCGACATACATGGTCATGGCGCACTTCGTTGTCTTCAGTCGCCGGATCAATTTGGTTGCCGCCGCCGACGCTTCACCAACCATTGCAATCTCGATTTCTCCGTCGTGAATGACATGCAGCACACGCTCCATCGCCCTGAGCACCACGCGAACATACATGAAATGCGGATTGCGCCATTCAATTGGGGGAACTGGCCCGAATACGTGGGTGATGTTTCGCGGCAGTGTATTTGATCCCAGCGCCCAGCACACTGCCTCGTCCCGCGCAAAGTGTCCCATCACAACAATGAATGACCTGTCGGTCGCGAGGACTTTGTCGAGCGCCTCGCGGTTCACCTGTATGCATTCGCAATCGCGATACCAGGCGGGATTGCGTGAAACTCTCGTGTGAACGGCATACTCCCAAAACGACCAATAGATTTTTTCGCGGGCGACCTCCCTTCCGTCAAGCGCGGTTCCGCCAAACGCGGAAATATAGTCGCTCGAAATATCACGGCCGTGAAGGGTAGTTCGCGCAAGCGCGAACGCGATCAACCGACAAATCCGTCGCATCCATTTCTTCGGCAAAATCATCGCCAAGGGCCGCAAGATCAGGTAGAGAATCCCCGCAAAAAGATATTCTTCAAGAGGCTCAAGCAGTACGCGCCCTTTTCGGAGAAGTTTTCGCGCCAATGTGGGTGAACTGGGTGCCTCGCCGCCGCGCTTTGCGAAGAAGCGCATTACCGCAATCTTCGCCTGTTCTCTTTCGCCATTCGATAGGCACAAATACCACGCGAACACTGGCACCAAAAACAACGTAAATCCGACCTGCAGGAAAAACACCATCAGATTCGCCGCAGGAAAATGCCGCTCAATGGCCGCACTTCCCAGTGCAAACGGGATACACGCAAGAGTCGGCATGATCCATCCTTTTTGGATGAACTTCGAAACCGACATACCCGTCGCGTTGCCAAGGCATCTTGGCAAGAAAAAAATACTCACTAACGCGTTGGGCAACGCGACACCAATTGCCACGCCCAGAATTCCCATTGGACGCACCAGCGCGATACTCAAGGCGAGATTGGCCACCGCCTCAAAGGCGAGACCCGGAATCAGCGCGCGATGCTTGTTCATGCCGATGATTGACGCGATCGCAATCGAGCGTGCGCCGGCGAGCAGCACCACCACCGCCAGCACCCGCAGTATTTCACCCGAGGCAGGCCCAAATTCCGGCCCCATCCAAAGGCTTACAAACGCCTCACCGCGCAACAGGAATGTCGCCGCAATCGGCGCTGTCGCGAGTGTCGCCATCCTTGCGGCTATGACGACTTCGCCGCCAACGCTATCGCTGCCCATTGAATTGAGCGCACTGACACGCGGCGTCATCATCTTTGACAATGCGCCGGACACCTTCGCCGCATAGTCGATCAAGTTGCCGGCAATGGCGTAATACGTGACCGCCGCGATCGGCAGAAACGCCGCGATCACCAGGGCATTGCTGTAGTAAATGAACAACCCGAAGACGTGGATCAAACTCAAGAACGCGCTGAAGGAAACGATTGTTCGCACATGCGGCATCAACGGCGCGTTGGTCCGGAAACGCAATGCCGGATAGATGCGGCGGACGGTCAACCAAGCCGCCGCGCCATAGAGTACCGACGCCACAAGGTGGATGACGCCCAATGCCACGAGGCCATATCCTTCCTGAAGCGCCACCACCACCGCAATGGTCCGCACTGCTGTGACCGCAATCTCTACACCGCTGCTGATATCGAAGCGCTGCAGGCCGGTCACGACGCCCGCAAATACGGCCCCGATCAATGTGGTCGCGATGGTGAGGCCGCCGAGAAAAAGCACGACTTTTGAATCTTCAATGAGCGATTTGGGAATATTGAATAGCAGCGGCGAAAGGTACGCGAACCCCACGGAAAGCAGAATCGCAAGTGCACCCAAAAAACCGAAGAGCACGAGTGCCGCCGACACGATCGACGAGCATTTGTCGTCTTCCTCGATCGCGTGATGATGGGCAACATAACGTGTCACCGCGCCACGCACGCCAAAATCAAGCAGCCCCAGGTATCCGACCAGCGCCACCAGAAGCGACCAAACGCCATACGCCGTGCCGCCAAGATGGTGAACGATGAACGGCGAAAGAAAGAAACTAACGATCGCGACGAATAAGAAAGCGACCCAATTCGCGATGGCGTTCTGATAAAAGTGCGACGGGCGATGCGATCTATGCACGAATTGGGATTTTCTATTTTGAAATCGAATTGATTCGATCGCCTTCGCCGAATATTACGGCTTCTATTCGAGTCAATACTAACGTGAAAATCCGCCTAGGGGCAGCGATGTCGCACATGTCGGTTTGGTGCCAGGTGTCGGCGCGCAATGCCCGCCAGCGTGCCACGTGCATCAGCGGCAAACAGCATTGCAACAATCGCGATAATATCGCTTGGGTCTGCATGGTTTGTTCTCCGTGTTTGCGTGGTCGCTAACAAGGAAAAAGATCAGGCCATTGCAGACCTTGTTTTTTGCGCGGAGACTGCGCGCTAAATTCATGTGTTACCAATATTATTGGTGGGGATACCTCAGACGACTGCCCGTTTCGCTCTCTCTGGTGATCACGACATTGGCGCCGTCGAAGCAAATGATGGTCGCCCGGCTTTCGCTACTTTCCAAATGGGCACGCATGGAAACCTCGCTCAAATTAATGCGATAGATACTTGCGCTTCTTTGTTGCTTGCGCTTCTTTGTTGACCCAAACGAATTCGTGACCAACGATCCCGCCGCGACACCATTCTCGATGATTAGGGCACCGGAAATGTGAACTGGGTCACACTCGGTGCGCTGCCATCGGCAATCACTCGGGTGAATTGTCGGAATATTTCACACACCGATTCGATCGGTCCGACCAATCGCTGCGGAATTATCAATCTTCGTGAACAACGACAAGCGCCGCCACCGTGCGAGGGGAGCGAAACGATGCACAGCGCTTTTTTCAAGCGGATTTGATAGGTATCGCTTCGCTCCCACATCCCACAACTTCTATTCCGATGCGTCGTCAGCTTAACCAGGTGAAACGCGCGCCTGCGCCGATTTATTGGCCCTATTTAATTTGTGATCGACGATCCAGCCAAGGCTTTTTCGGCGATTGGCGCGAAAGAAATGTGAACTAGATCACACGCTGCGCGCGAACCACGTGGGTGAAATGCGGGTAATTGTCGGGGAATTTTACAAGCCGATTCGATCGATACCGTTTTTGCCAGTATGCCATTGATTATAAATATAAAAGCATGGTGGCACATAAACTGCTTATGATTTACCCAGAAGCATTTTTCACGCCTTCCACCCACTAACATGAGACACGACATGAAAACCATCATCCAACTTTTCAGAAAGCTCCGTGTCACTGCTATTGCAGTTGCGTTGTTGTCATTTGGTACTGCCAGTCAGGCGACTCTTATCCTCTCCTACGCGCCTACCTATAATTTTACATGGAGCTATAACGGTGGTGCTGCGGGTCCGCTCACGGGCAATGGGTCCATGACGGTCAGCGGATTCGATAGTTCGATGTTGTCGATATTGATTAGCCTTACCAATTCTTCTGCGTTGACCAACAACCGCCTGACCTCTTTCGGTTTTGGTATTGACCCGAATGCAGTGACCTCCACCCTGGTCGATGCCAACGATGGCGGAATGATCGCAAGCACTTTTTCGCAGATCCCCAGCCTGGCTTTGATTGAAGTATGTGCCTATGGCGGCCGGAACTGCGCCGGCGGGTCGAACGGCGGCATTTTTGGCCAAGGCGGGACAGATACCTTTACTTTGTTGCTTGGCGGTACGTGGGGCAATTCGGTAAATATCGATCCCATTGGATTCAAGTACCAGACCGGCAGCGGTTCGTATGAATTCACCACTGGCACCACCATTACCTCGGTTCCGGAGCCAGGCACACTCGCGCTTTTCGGCTTGGGTCTTGCTGGGCTTGGGTTTCTGCGACGCCGGAAAGTCTTGCCCCGGTAGCAACCACAAAAAACCCCGCTTCGGCGGGGTTTGGTTTTTACACCATTAGCGCGATCTGGATCCGAAAAAGCATCGGTCGCCATCGATTCCTCACGCTGGCTGATCGAGCATCTGCAGGATGAGGAGCACACGAACCGGTCGATTCGTTACCAGATGCATGCGCCGGAATTCGCAGACCGTATAACGCATCATTGCCGCATCGTGGAAACGGCTAACGAGTCCAATCGGTTCCGCCGCAGCATTGCCACCGCGAAATCGCGAATCAAGGCACCGGAGCAGAGCAAGCGATGCAAGGCGACGAAGGAGGAAGCGCCCTTCTAAAGCACTCAACCGCGCAGGGAAACACGCACTTGTGCATTTCCTGCGCGGCCTCTGGCGCCAATCGAAGCACCGAATTTGGCAGTGAATACGATAGACTTATCCACAGCCTGCCCTTCATGGCACTCGGTTAAGCCCCAACGCCTCTGCCGTAGGATGGGTGGAGCGCAGCGATACCCAACATGGCCGCACGCAAGGTCGATGGGTATCGCTGCGCGCCACCCCACCGACAACCCCCGTTACGGGGCGCAAGGGGCGTAAACGAGTGCCAAGACAGCCAGACC
>JANPBQ010000237.1:0-3784 GCA_031430555.1 Betaproteobacteria bacterium | reverse complement strand
CGCCTCAATTTCTTTCCACCAGTCTTTGATCGCGCTCGCGTCGGGCTTTTGTTCCGCCGCTTTGAGCTGTGCGATCAATTCGATCAGCACGTCCTTGATGTTGCCGACAATGGGCACATCGACTTTGACGCGTTTGGAAATCGACGACGGGTCGATATCGATGTGAATGATCTTGCGATTCGGATTGCCGGCCGCGAAGTGCGCGGGATTGCCGATCACGCGGTCATCGAACCGCGCACCGACGGCGATCAGCACATCCGAGGTTTGCATCGCCATGTTGGCCTCTACCGTGCCATGCATACCCAGCATGCCGACAAAGTGTCGATCCGACGCCGGGAACGCCCCCAATCCCATCAGCGTATTGGTGCAGGGGTAGCCCAGCATGCGGACAAGTTCAGTTACTTGCACCGACGCATCGCCTAAGATCGCGCCACCGCCGACATAAATCATCGGGCGTTTGGCCGACAGCAACAATTGCATGGCCTTTTTGATCTGCCCGGAGTGCCCCTTGGTCACGGGTTTATACGAGCGCATCTCGACGCTCGCTGGATATACGTAGGGCGTCTTCGCCATTGAGACATCTTTGGGAATATCGACCACCACCGGCCCGGGCCGTCCAGTGGTGGCGATATAAAACGCCTTTTTCAACGTTTCAGCCAGATCGGCCACATCGCGCACCAGAAAATTGTGTTTCACGCACGGCCGCGTAATACCGACCGTATCGCACTCCTGAAAGGCATCCTGGCCGATGGCGTGAGTGGGTACTTGCCCCGTAATAATCACCATCGGGATCGAGTCCATGTAGGCCGTGGCAATGCCAGTCACCGCGTTAGTCACTCCTGGGCCGGAAGTTACCAGCGCGACGCCGGGTTTGCCGGTGGAACGTGAGTACGCGTCCGCTGCGTGCACGGCGGCCTGTTCGTGGCGAACCAGAATGTGCGAAAACGATTCCTGCTTGTAAATTTCGTCGTAAATGACCAAAACCGCGCCGCCGGGGTAGCCGAATACATATTCGACGCCTTCAGCTTTGAGTGCGCGGCAGAGAATTTCGGCACCACTCAATATTTCGGTGGCGACAGCGGTGGCGGGGCTATGCGGTGCGTCAGGCAGTTTCATCATGGGGAACAGTGAGTAGGGTTGAATGGGGGCGCGCGTCGGCGGGGAAATCCACGCAGAGTCGGCGTCACCCGGTAAATATTCGCATTGGCGGCCATTGTGCGGCGAGCTTGCAACGCGCGAAATCCTCTCACCGCGACGTTTCCCTCTCGCGAAGGAAAACCGGGGGTCGCCCGGCGGATTGTGCAGTGCAGAAAAGTGTACCTTACCCATTGCCCGGCGAATGGTCAAGCCCGAAACGGTGATCGACCCTCGCCCCCACAGGCACGCTGAACCAGGTCAATTCAGTTTGCGGATGAATCTTGTTAGACTTCGTGACCGCAGATGGCAAAAATTGGCGAATCTCGACAACCATGCGCTTGCGATTACCGTATCAATAATAACAACGACCACATAGATAGAAGAGAAGACCCTGGCCACCCGAATTGAACTGTCGGACTTTCTGGCATCCGTCGAAAAACGCGCATTCAAGCAAGCCGTTTACGCGGTCCGGCAGGATGAATCGGCCCTGGATATTGTGCAGGACGCGATGATGAAACTCGCGGAAAAATATGCGGATCGGCCCGCCGGCGAGTTGCCGATGCTGTTTCAGCGGATCTTGCAGAACACCATCCGCGACTGGTATCGCCGTCAAAAAGTTCGGACGACCTGGACCACGCTGTTTTCGTCATTTGGCGGCAAGGACGAAGACGACGATTACGATATTCTGGAAACTTTACGCGCCGACGAGACGTCCAACATCCCAGTTTCACCCGCCGCCCAGTTGGAACAGGCGCAATTGCTGACCATCATTGAACAGGCCATCGAGAAACTGCCGGGACGTCAACGCGAAGCCTTTATGTTGCGTTACTGGGAGGAACTGGACGTCGCCGAAACTGCCAAGGCCATGGGATGTTCAGAAGGTAGTGTCAAAACACATTGTTCGCGTGCGGTTCACGCGTTGTCCACAATGCTAAAGATTCAGGGAATTAGCCTTGAATCAGTGCTCAACCGAGCCGAGAATTGAGCGTAAGATCATGAATGAAAAGGAATTTGCAGAAAAAGTCGCGCAAACCCTGAATTTTGGGCTGTCGCGCATCGAGGAAGACAAGCTCGCCCGTTTGCGCGCGAGCCGCCGTCTTGCCATGGATGCCTATCGCGAACCGGTGTCGATTCTCGGCCTGGTGACGGTTTCCGGGCAAACCCTGAACGCCACGAATTGGGTGAAAAAACCGCTCTTTTGGTTGCCTGTACTGGCCATCGCGGCGGCGGTACTCACCTATTCCTGGTATGGCACCGACGACGCGTACGACGATGTCGGTGAACTTGACGCGAAATTGTTGACCGGTGAATTGCCGATCGACGCCTTTCTGGACAAGGATTTCGCCACGTGGGTGCAAGAATCCAACTAAGTTTTTTTCGGGCGCTCGCCGCCTCAATCATCGCCGTCGTCGTCCTGTTGTCGACGACGGCGATGCACGTCTACGCGGCCGATGGCAACAGCGCAAAGCCCGCGCCGCAAGTGCCCTGGAACAAAGTTTCCGGCGCCGAGCAAAAGGTATTGACGCCGCTCGCCAAAGACTGGAACCAATTGTCGGGCACGCAACAACGCCGGCTGATTACGTCCGCCAAACAATATTCCAAACTGACGCCGATACAGCAGGAACGCTTTCAGGAGCGACTCTCCGAGTGGGCGACATTAACGCCACAACAACGCGCCGACGCCCGCGAAAAATTCCAGAATCTCTCCAAATTGCCGCCGGACAAGCAGCACGAGTTGCGCGAAAAATGGACCGACTCGAAAGGCGAGAAAAAGCCGCCCGCAAATGCGGATGCGGCCCCGGGTGGCACCCAGGCGAAATAAGTTGTGACGCGAGTTCCCGTTGTCGGTACTGTCCCCAGCATCCGCCGCCGTTTGGCCGCGTTGCCCTACGAATTTCTGCTGATACTGGCGTTGCTGCTGATTTCGGCATTTCCGATTGCCGGGCTCAAAGGTGCCACGCCGGGCGGCGTCCCGCATTATCTGGCGCAGGCCTACTTCGGCGTTGTCGCTGCCACCTATTTCACGTGGTTCTGGCGGCGCGGCGGGCAAACACTCGCCATGAAAACGTGGCGATTTCGCGTTGCCGCGACCGATGGTCGCCCATTGTCCCTCGCCCGGGCGCTGGCACGACTGGGTACTGCAAGTCTGTTTTACGGCCCTGCGGTTGCCGGACTTGTGCTGCTCTTTTTCCCAAATCGTATTAATCCGGCGATCAGCATATGGGCGTTTTTGCCGATGGTGGCGACCCTACTCTGGGCACGATTCGACGAGGATCGGCAGTTTCTGCATGACCGGCTCGCGGGCACGCGACTCGTCAATCAGTAGTGGCGCGATGGGGCGTTGCTAAGGAAGCGCCGATTTATTCCCCGCGAGGGCGCGCGCCTTGATTTGGGATAGGCTACAAGGCGCAAACCGCAGCGATAGCACCGCTATGGCGAGGATTTGCAACGCCGTAGACCGCCCAAAGCAAGGATGCGAGTCCCGCAAGGGAATAGATCGGCGCTTCCCTAATCTTACTGTGTTACTAAATTATCCCTTCGCATCCCGCAGCAAGGACATCGCGGCAGGCGGGCGATCAGCGCGGCGGCGAGTTCGAGGCGGAGCGTGGTGATCGAATCCGGGACGTGTCTCTGGCCGCGCAGGGGA
>JANPBQ010000236.1:0-19429 GCA_031430555.1 Betaproteobacteria bacterium | reverse complement strand
CATCGCTTGGACGTTCACCGCATCCAGCGGTGAACGGTCGCGAGGCGCATGCGCCGAACGATGCCTTTGTCGCCTCCAGCGACAAAGGCACATTCCGGCCCATCCAACCTCACTTTTCAGCGGTGGCTAAACACTCGTTCGACCCCTTCACGCCGCCATCGGCACCACTTCCTTGCTAATCTTCGGTGCCAAATCTTTCTGCGCCCGCTTCAAGTCATACGCATTTTGCAGATTGAGCCAAGACTGCGCGTCACCACCAAAGTAGCGCGCCAATCGCAACGCCGTATCAAGTGTTACGCCACGGCGCTCCAGCACAATATCGTTGACGCGCGACGCCGGAACGCGCAGCGCGATCGCCAGCGCATGCGGCGTCATTTGCAGCGGCGCGAGAAAATCTTCGCGCAAAATTTCACCGGGGTGAACGGGGCGCATCTTGTTTTGAGGTTTCATGGAAAACTCCTTTCCGATTTCCTAGTGGCCTGGCGTGGACGAAAGCGAATAATCCCAATAAATATCGACCACGGCCCCTTTGAATTGGTGACCCGCGAGGACATTGTGGACTCGTTGCGGCTACGCGCTCTCAAGTTGCAGGCGGGCGATAGGTCATTTGTTGTCGAATCGCTTGTTGGGCAAGCCTCCTTACTTCAGCGATTGACGGAGGACGCGGCGGCGGAGATGCAAGCTACTGAACGCCTCGACATGAAGTCAAAGCGAGTAACCAACTACCTCGCGTTGCAGCGCGCACATATGCGAGTGTTATCGGCAATTGCGGCGATGCAGCGGCATGCTTTGCAATAGAGAGCTAACCCACTTCATTTTACTGATGCATAGACCACGCCGGCGGAAAGCACTGAAAGCTGGCCTTTATGTTCTTTACCTATTGGCGGTGGCAAATCGGCTGAGCTGTAAAAATATTCGAGAAATGCAGCCGTTGAGCTGATTGCCCAAACAGCGAAGGAGTGAGAAGCCCAGGCGTGGGGGAAAAGGGTCTTTTCAGACTGAAGAAATGGCGAGTGTTTGAACTTTCCGTTCAACAGCCTCGATAGCTTTTCGTGGTTGCCCGCTTCGCCGTACCACTCTGATCTAAAGTGCACAATTGTATTTCTCAGAGTGATGAGCGCCTTTATGTTTTGGACAACCGTGTCTCCTCGATTCATGCGCGAACCTTTTCTTATTACCAAGGCGGCGTCGAATTTATCTAATATGCTAGCCGTATCGATCAACTCGCCGAAAAGTTGTGCTCCGGGCGGATTGAGTGAGTCTTTTATCGCGGCCCCCTCAAAATACAATTCATTGGCAAACCCTTCAAGACAAGCAACGCTGAGCATTGCTACTGCCATTGCGTTTTGTAATATCTCGTCCCAAAACCCGGCAAACTCCTTGCCAGTATTTTCCGCCTCAACTTCGCCGATTCTGTTGGTATACCGACACGCTGCGAAAAGATGATGCAGTGAAAAATTGCTTCGCGATTTGGCGGTCGCTACTACCGTCATTGGCATCAGCTCGCCAGCGATTGCGTTGATCTCTGCCATGTTGAGGTTCTCCCTTTTTTCGATGCGCCCGGAATGCTAAAGGGGCAGCCGTGAAGGCTGCCCCTTTAGTTACAACAAAGACACAATCAACAGCACTACGGTAACTGGCACAGTCAAAGTAATCTTGACGTGTTTCGTCACCTGTATCGTCAGCTTAACCATTGGATTGAACTCCAGTGATTGCTGGCGGCCGCCAACAGTTACGTCGGCTCATTTATTTCGCGCCTTGACCGGGCGCTATTCGGTGCCGGTAATTAGGCGTCACCGAAATTCGACAGATGGCACTTACGCCCCGAGCGGAGTGGCAAGTGTTCCGCCAATCAGCCCTCTGGGTTAGAGGACCGCAGGACTACCCGTCCCTGTCACAGTTTGGCCGGTCAGGGTCACCCCGACCGTCGTGCATGACAGAATCTTATGCCCCGGTAATGTGTTTGTCATAAGTTTATTTTTGACACTACTGGGAACTTTTGGCCAGCCAGACCATTACCGCGCAAATTCATTCAATCAATCGTACACAGTTGTCGGCCCATCTCACGTAATGTCGTTGGGTTAGAAAATAGTGCTGCAGGCCAACCCCCTTCGAAACGGGTTGTAAGCGCGGGGGTAAGCAATGAAACATACGACGGCCCAGAATTGTTGTCTGCAGAGAATGATGTCGAAAGTAACCCAACCACTTTGCCTGCTTGGTCGAAAACGGGCCCGCCACTCATGCCACCCCAAGCGGGGCAATCAAGTTCAATGACTGGCCATGGCAGCATTACTGTATCCCTACCCATCGGATACCGCTCCGACACGATCCCTGTGCATACAAGGACACCTGCCTCAAAGGTGGCTGTAGTGCCCGCCCTCGAAAACGATTCTCGAAAAGGCCTAAGCCCAATGATTGTGAGATGCTCGCCAATCTCTGGCAGTCTTGTCGAAATTGAAACTTTATAGAGTGTGTTATCGGGCGGCAATTCCGACGCAAATGCAAGACCGAGAATAGCCAAGTCCGAATTTGGTACTAACGTTATCTTGCGTACATTCCACATTTGTATGCCGCTTGATGCAATGGCGAAGCAACTGATGCTTTCGGCCCCCGACATCAATCGTTCAAGTCTCGGCTGAATGACGTGCGTAGCGCAAATTGCAATTCCAGGCCCGACTATGACGGCTGTGCCGTCTAGGCGATGCGCGTCAGTGTCACTGAATGAAATTGCTAATACCATCCCATCAAGTGATTCCCACCTGTCAAGGCGCGATGGCGCTTGGACAGGAAGATTGGGCATCAACAGCGCAACGAAGTGAATTTGACTGCCAACAGGTAGAGCTGGCTCTGGGTCTTCAGTGACTCTTCCAATTCGTATGTTCCCGTTGCTCATTTATTTTGTAAGGAGTAGATGCCGCAACATTAAAGTCGTTTCGGCGCACTTCTGAGTGTTTCGTCGAGTGCGGCTATTAGCTTGTTGAAACTATTGGTGACATCACTTCGCGCCTCGTTGGATTCGGCCGGAGTTTCGTGCTTCATGTCCTGAGAAAAGAACCAGCCTGCCGCGTGATTGAAGTCACGCAGAGTACCGGCAATTGCTGGGTATCGCAGGAACCGCCCCGTTGCATCCCGTAAATTCTGCAATTGCTGGAGCACGGAAGCGCGCTCATCTTCGGAGCGAGTGTTGTAAGAGAGCAAATCTTCAACAAGTCGGCCTGCGTTTACTTCAAGATCGGCGAAACGATCGAATTCCTTTTCCCAGTAGAATTTCCGGCGCTCCCGTCCCTCTTGCACACGCTGTTGTAGCCAGACAGACAGGAGGGAGACAAGCGCGCCAAGCACGGTGCCGAGCAAAGCCGCGAGGAGAGGGATGTATTCTGGCTTCATGCAGAATGAACGATGAAACGATGTATCGACATTTTACGAAATCTCGATTCTTAGTCGCATCCCTTGAAGTCTCGCCGTTGACAGTCATGCGCCATTTTCTGCGCCTCGGCGATTTGCAGTGGCGTCATTTGCTTTGCAATGCGTTCACGCGCGCTCACCGCATCAGCATCCCCCGAAATTGCGGCGACATTGAGCCACATGTGCGCACGGACGAAATCCTGCGTAACGCCCTGTCCTTTAATGTAACTCACACCAAGATTGTATTGCGCGCCTGAGTGTCCTTGTGCGGCCGCAAGTCGATGCCATTTGACTGCCTCCATTGTGTCCTGCGCAACCCCCTGCCCTCGTACATAACTGCCCGCGAGATTGTATTGCGCCAACGCATAGCCTTGCGCTGCCGCGAGTCGATACCACCTTGCCGCTTCCTTATAGTCCTGAGTGACGCCTTGGCCATCGCCATATGCCACACCAAGGCTGTATTGGGCACCTGCATGTCCTTGAGCTGCTGCCAGTCGATTCCACCTAATTGCTTCAAAGTAGTCTTGCGCGACACCTCGTCCCTCTCGATATAACGCGCCCAGAATGGCTTGCGCCTGCATTTCTCCTTGTGCGCCCGCCAATCGATACCACTTTGCCGCTTCCACATAGTCTTGAGTAACACCTTCCCCAAGTCCATATCTCATGCCGAGCGCTGATTGTGCGTCTGCAAGACCTTGGTCTGCTGCCAGTCGATACCACTTGACCGCTTGCACATAATCCTTTGAAACCGCACCGAGGCCGACGTAATACACAAAGCCAAGGCGGAACTGCGCCAGCGCATTGCCCTGAGCCGCAGCCAATCGAAGCCACTTGACAGCTACTAGGTGGTCCTGCTTGACGCCTTGTCCTTTTGCATACATTTCGCTGAGGTCCAATTGCGCCAATACATGCCCTTGTGATGCTAGCGAGCTATATATTTTCAACGCTTTCGCGTAGTCCCCGCGTACACGAGCAGCATTCCCATCTTCGAATGGACCCGCAGTCGCGTTACCAACGCTCAGCAATAGCGCTATCATCGTCATCAGTAGCAGTCGTTTCACTAGACACCTCCACGGCGCGGGGTTCGGTAGGGCGCTGACTCAACAATTTATCAGGTCGCAAGCACAAGGCAAAGTAACTGACTGTAAGCAAGCCAAAGGGGCCAAGTTCGCATTCATTTTCACCGAAATCAATGGAGCCGCAGTCGATTTTTGGAGGCCATCGGTAGCCAGCGGCAAAGATTTCTTGAAAAAAAATGAGTCTGATCTTCAAATTTCCTGCCAAAGTCGCCTATCGCTCATCGCCCTTCAACGTAGACGACTCAGGCACCATTTTCAAGGATTAATATGTCATTTATAGTTGACTTTATTGCACGATAAGGTCTACTATAACTGACATGGAGACCACTTTAAGCACACGCATCGACAGCCCATCAGAAGCCGCTCTAGCGCGACTAGGTGCCCGTTTGCAGCTCGCAAGAAAGCAGCGAAGGCTCAGACAAAAGGACCTCGCGGAAAGGATAGGTCGTTCAAGAGCGACCGTCGTCGAAATCGAAAAGGGATCTGCAAAAGTTGAAATTGGCGCATATGTATCCGCCTTGTCTGCCCTGGGTCTACTTGATGCTTTTGAGCTTATCGCCGATCCCGCATTTGATCGGGACGCTCAGGCACTCACGTTCTCCGTACTGGATAAGAGAATCCGGCCGAAGAAATCCATCAACAACGATTTCTAGCGAGTATGAAACGAGAGCTTTTTGTCTTCATACAGCTGCCAGGTGAAACGACGCCGGTCGTGTGCGGCAAGTTTTCCCATGAAGACTCAATTGGCACCGGACTTGGAACATTTGTCTACGGCAAGTCCTATCTCAAAAACGAAAAGGCCGCACCCCTCGACCCGGTCGCCCTGCCCTTAAAGGAGTCTGAATTCACGACGACATTGACACAGGGTTATTTTGGTGCGATTCGGGATGCGATTCCGGATGATTGGGGTAAGCATGTCGCGCAAAAACTCTACGGAAAAGCGGCCGAGACAACATTTGATCTGCTATCGCTTCTCGCTGCGGACAGATTCGGCGCATTGTCATTCGGCGAGAACAGCGCCGCCCCCAAGCGAGAGCCTTCCCTTGCGGAAGTAAAAGATATTTCCGGTGCGCTTCTGAGTTCCCTGGACAAGATCGACCGTCATCTCGTAATATCAGATGCGGAAAAGCGCGCAGCGTTATTGGTTGGAGGAGGAACTCATGCCGGTGGCGCTCGACCAAAACTGACCATTCAAGAGAGAAATGTCATTTGGTTGGTAAAGCTAAATCGCTTCGATGATCGCGTAAACAATGTCCGCATTGAGGCAGCGATGCTGGATCTGGCATCCGCCTGCGGGATAGGCGTGCCAAAACATGAAGTCAAGAAATTCGACGACAAAGACGCTTTGCTCGTCGAGAGATTTGATCGAACGGTCACCCCAAGCGGGGTACTCAAACATCGCGCCGTGAGTGCTGCAACGGTATTCAGTGCGGATGAAGCATATGCCCGCTCGGTTTTCGCAGGTTCGTACATCCGATTTTCGCGGGAATTTTCACGCTGGTGTACAGACATAAGAATTGACCGCCACCAGTTATTTCGCCGCATGGCGTTCAATTGCTTGACAGGCATTACAGACGATCATGAGCGGAATCACGCTCTTGTTGCAGAGGGTGATCATTTCAGGTTAGCGCCAGCCTTCGACTTATCGCCTGCTCCACCCACCACAAGACGCAAGCAACAAGCACTTCAAATTGGTGGTGAAGGCGCGGAGTCAACGAGAGCAAATCTCATGAGTGCATGCGACCAATTCGACCTAACTCATTTGCAGGCTTCAGAAATCATTGACGCCGTTAAGGACAAAATCGCCGCCCAATGGCGGGCAAAATTCGCGGCGCGCGCCGTAAGCGAAGAGGACACAGAGATCATGGCGGCATGCTTTGACCATGATTTTTTCGAGAATGGTCAAACCCACGATGAAACCAGTCGGCAAATTGGGTAGCTTAAACCGGCGGGCATTTTTCAATTTGTGCCATAGGAATACAGGAGCCCGGCGACTATCACCTTTGAGACACCACATTCGTCATCGCACCGCCCCCTACCGCGCCAACCTCTGCACATAACCCTCGTAGCTAAACCCACGGTTCTTACTCCGCCCCGTCAGCTCCTTCACAATCCCCACCCGCACCAGGTTTGCAACAGCCGCATTCGCAGTGGGAAACGTGGTGTCCAACGCCTTGCGCGCGATTTCAATCGTGAAGCGTGGCATCCCAGGCAATAGCTCAAACAGCCGATAGGTCGCTTGCGAGATATTCGCGGTCGCGAGCAGCCGTGCGCGGTCTGCATTGATCATCGTCTGGACATCGATAATCGTTAGCTCCGATTCCGCCGCCGCCGCAACGACGCACTCGAGAAAGAACGCCACCCAGCCTTCCCAGTCGCCCTCGGTGCGAATGTTGGAGAGGCGCCGGTAGTACTCCGCCTGATGCCGCTTGAGGAAGCCGCTCACGTGCAGCACCGGCGCGTCGACGAGTTTGTATTCGTCCAGCATCAAGGCGATAAGCAAACGACCGATACGCCCATTGCCATCGAGAAACGGGTGAATCGTTTCAAATTGCGCATGCGCCAACGCCACTTTCACCAGCGGCGGTAATTTGCTTTCAGTGTGAATGAAGCGTTCCAGATCCGAAAGCAAATCGGTCAGCTTGCCCTGCGGCGGCGGTACGAATGCGGCATTCCCCGGGCGCGTTCCGCCGATCCAATTCTGCGAGCGACGAATCTCCCCGGGCTGCTTGTTGCCACCGCGCACGCCCGTCATCAGGTGCCGATGTACCTCGCATAGCAGGCGCAGCGATAGCGGCAATCCGCGCGGTCGGCGCAGCTGCGCGACGCAGTACTCGAACGCCCGCAAATAGTTGGTGACTTCCTCGACATCGTCGGCGTTGGCAACCGTGAAATCGGCCTCGGCATCAAACACATCCATGAGCGTTGCCTGCGTGCCCTCGATCTGCGACGTGAGCAGTGCCTCTTGGCGCACGGCCGAATAGGTGAGCCAGCGCGTCGACTTCACCAGCCCCGCGACGGCATTCAAGCGCGCAATCGCGAGCGCTGAAGCCGATAGCGCATCCGCAAAGGCGGCAAGATCCAGTACCGGGTTGGCCGGCGGCAGACGCGCAGGCACAAACGCGCGGAAGGCTTCGCCGAGCATGGTGACAGTGAGGTATTTGCCGGTTTGGCGCATGGAAGCTATTAAAGCAATCTTTGATTGCGCCAGAATATATTAAAGATATCTTTAATTCAAGCGCAGGCAATTAAAGCAGCCTAATCCGAATCGCACTTACTTAACGGTTTTGGATGTCCGGCGAAGGGAATTTGTGCGCCAATGGGCACCCATAAACAGTGTCTCCCCGGCGCAGGCCGGGGCCCAATTTGAATTTCGCGACGTCACGCAAGAAACTTGGGCCAATCCCCTGCATGGGATTGGCGTTCGTCAGGCGCAGAGCATGCTCTGCGAATTCCCCGACTCACCCCCGGCCTGCTCCGGGGAGACAGCTTAAGTAAGTGCCATTCCAGCCTGTTCCCGAACGTTACTGGATCGACATCAAGACCTGCTGGCGGATATTCGTGCCAGCCGGCGATCGTAGTGCTTGAAAGGGCAATCGTTCAAATGTTTTGATTTGCGGCGGGCACGAATTCCTACTTCCCCACCCGCAAATTCCAGGCATCCACCGCCAAACACCGCGCCCATAAACTCACCGCTTCCACTTGCGTGGCAAGCCGATGTTTTTTGCGGAATCGTTCCAGCATGAGTTTCTGTTGTTCAGACAAACTGGCGCGACCTTCGCCATCGCGTTCCAGGTGCGGCAACTCGGCGGACATCTGCGCGCCGCACGGGCATTCGACGATGCCGGTGAGGCCGCCCCGCACGTAAGACGAGACGTCACTGTCGCCGCAAAACGGGCACGGTTTCAGTTCGACGACTTTCAGGCTGTCCTGGTCAAATACGCTGGTCATGGAAGTTCTTTGTAGAGATCGCGGCGGGTTGCGACGCCTATGATAGCCGCTTGGCGTGCGGCTGCTGCAAAGGGCGATTCACTATAGCCAGAATTTGGCAATTCAGACTACCATTGCCTATGACCACCTTTAATCCTGCCCTCGAACGCGAATATAACAACCGCGCCTTGGTACCGGAACACCCTGCCATCTTTGAAAAATGGCGCGCCGACTCCGCCGCATTTCGCGCGCTGGCCGAATCAGAACTCGATATTGCCTATGGCGATGATGTATTGCAGCGCCTCGATTTATTCCATGCGCCAAAACCACGCGGAACAATGGTGTTCATTCACGGCGGTTACTGGCGCTCGCTTGATAAATCCGATTTCTCATTTCTCGCCGCCCCGTTTGTGGCCAATGAAATTTCCGTCGCGATGATCAACTACCGCTTGTGTCCGGCGGTCGTGATTGACGACGTAGTAGATGATTGCCGGTCGGCGTTCATGTGGCTCATCGCAAACGGGCCTGCGCATCAAATGCCGATTGCGCGCATCGCCCTGACCGGCCATTCGGCGGGCGGGCATTTGGTGGCAATGCTATTCGCGACCGATTGGCGCGCGTGCGGGATCGATGCGAAGTGCATCGTCGGCGGCGTGGCATTGAGCGGTGTCTTTGATCTTGCGCCGCTGCGCCATTGCTCGATGAATGACGATCTTCGATTGGATGCGGCGTCGGCACAGGCACTGTCGCCGATTCACCTTCGGAGCCAAATTGATGCGCCACTCACTCTCGCGGTGGGCGGAGACGAGAGCGCGGCATTCATTGAACAAGCGAGTTCGCTGCATCGCGCGTGGCCCACGACCTGTGCCGTGACGGACATCGTTGGCGCACGCAACCACTTCACCATCGTCGAGGAACTTGCGACGCCGGAGTGCAAGGCATTTCAAATCGTTCGAAAACTTTTTGACTAGGACGTTGTTGAAATTCTCGCCATCAATTGTGCTCGCGATCTTCGCGGAGCACTTCTCCCTTCTTAAAGGGAGATTGAGAGGGATTTGCAGCGATCGCGCCATGATGACCACCGTAAATCTCCCTCAATCCCTCTTTGAAAAGAGGGAAGTGCTCCGAATTTTCCTGTGTCGATAATTGTATTGCGAATTTCAACAAACCCCCAGGACGTGGTCTACCCGGTCGATTCATCAAGAACGGCCCGTTCACCGTTCGCGCCTGCATAGGGCAATTCAAGCCGGAAATTGCACCATTCCGCGCATCGCCAAGGTCTGTCGGCGAGCGCATCGCCTATAATTTGCGCCTCTCACTCATTCACAAACCGGAAGCGAACTGTGGCCACAGCCGACCTCTCGAAACTCACGATTTCCCGCGATCAAAAATCGTTCTCCGCAAAAAAGCCCGGCCGGCGCAAGTGGGTCATTCTGGCCATTGTGATCGCCGTCCTCGGCGGCGCATCGATCGCATGGCGCAGCGGCGGCGGCACGCAGCAGGTTGAAACCGGCATTGTGGCGAGCGCATATCCTTCGCAGGCTATCACGGTATTGAACGCCACCGGGCGCGTCTCCGCGCAGCGCAAGGCAGCGGTCTCGACCAAGGCCACCGGGCGTCTGGAATTTTTGGGCGTGCAGGAAGGCTCTATCGTCAAAGCGGGACAAATTCTCGCGCGCATCGAAAACCGCGATGTCTCGGCCACGCAGGATCAGGCGCAAGCGAGTCTGCGCGCGGCAATCGCGAATCTCGAACAAGGTGCCGCCGAAATGCGCGATGCCGAATCCAATCTGAACCGCTCGGAAGATCTCGCGAAAAAGAATTTCATTTCGTCCGCCACACTCGATACCGCGAAAGCGCGCTACGACAAAGCGCGTGCGGCGGTGGCTTCGCTCAAAGGTGCGATCGGCGTGGCGGAGGCGAACGTACGCGCAACCAATGTCTCGGTCGAGCAGACCCTGATCCGCGCGCCGTTCGATGGCGTCGTGCTGACCAAAAACGCCAACGTCGGTGACATCATTACGCCATTCTCCTCGGCGGCCGATTCCAAAGGCGCGGTGGTGAACATGGCCGACATGTCCACGCTGGAAGTGGAAGCCGATGTGTCGGAAATTTCGCTCTCCAAAATCAGCGTCGCGCAGGCGGTCGAGATTCAACTCGATGCGTTTCCCGATTTGCGTTTGCTCGGCAAGGTGAGCCGCATCGTGCCGACGGTGGATCGCTCGAAAGCGACAGTGTTGGTGAAAGTAGAATTCATCGAAAGAGACCCGCGTGTGCTGCCGGACATGAGCGCCAAAGTATCGTTCCTCTCGCGCGAATTAAAAGCCGAAGAGCGGAAACCGGTCGTCGCCGCACAACCGATCGCGGTGACCAAACGCGACGGCAAGGATGTGATGTTCTTGTTCGACAACAACGTGGCAAAGATGGTCTCGGTGACGGTCGGCAACAAAATCGGCGATCTGGTGCAAGTCTCGGGGGTGAAACCCGGCGACAAGATTGTGCTGTCGCCCTCGGAAAAAATAAAAGATGGCGCGCCGCTCGCGGTCATCAAGAAATAACCCGTATGGTTGAGACTACCGAAGTGCTGGTGGAGATCAGCAATCTCAGCAAAGGCTACACGCGCGGCGGGCAAGCGGTGCCGGTGCTGGACAACATCACGCTCAACATCAAGCGCGGCGAATTCATCGCGTTGATGGGGCCGTCCGGTTCGGGGAAATCGACGCTCCTGAATCTTATCGCCGGCATCGATAAGCCCGATTCGGGCGTGTTGAAAATAGACGGCGAAGACATCACGCTCCTTACCGAAGGCCAGCTCGCCGATTGGCGCGCCGCCAACATCGGTTTCATTTTTCAGTTCTACAATTTGATGCCGGTATTGACCGCGTTTGAGAATGTCGAATTGCCCTTGCTGCTGACGAATTTGTCGAAGCGCGAGCGGCGTGAACGCGTCGAAATGACCTTGGGGTTAGTGGGGCTGTCGGATCGGATGGAACATTATCCGAACGAACTTTCCGGCGGCCAGCAGCAGCGGGTCGCAATCGCACGGGCGATCGTCACCGATCCGACCGTGCTGGTGTGCGATGAGCCGACGGGCGACCTGGACAAACAATCGGCGAACGACGTGCTGGCGATGCTAAAGCAACTCAATACCGAAATGGGTAAAACCATCATCATGGTCACCCACGATGCGCACGCGGCCGAGGCGGCGAAGCGGATGGTGCATTTGGAAAAGGGCGAGCTGATTTAGTCCGATCACGCGATAACAGCCAACGTTGTCTCCCCGGGCTAGTTCCGGGGCCCAATGTGGCGATGCAAGATTAGGCCCCGGAACAAGTCCGGGGAGACAAGTTTGACGATGCCGCACAATTTGCACGGCGTCGCGCACATCTACTCGACTGTCGCGCGGCACCGCAATCCATAACCTCTCATCACCCGCATGTACTTCCTGAAACTCATCTTCAAAAACGTTTTCCGCGCCAAACTGCGCACGAGTCTGACGATCGTCGGGCTGGTGATCGCGATCCTTGCGTTCGGTTTGCTGCAAACCGTGGTCGGTGCCTGGTTCGCGGGCGCGAATGCATCATCGTCCGCGCGCATGATCACACGCAACGCAATCTCGTTGGTGTTTCCGATGCCGGAATATTACCGCGACCGCATCAAGGCGGTGCCCGGGGTCAAGGCGGTCGCGCATTCGCAATGGTTCGGCGGGATTTACATCGAGCCGAAAAATTTCTTTCCGCAATTCGCGGTCGACACCGACAACTATTTTGAAATGTATCCGGAATTCCTGATCAAGCCGGAAGAGTTGCTCGCCTTCAAACGCGACCGGCAGGGTGCCATCGTCGGCAGGAAGCTTGCGGATCAGTACGGCTGGAAAGTCGGCGACGTGATCCCGTTGCGCGGCACGATTTTTCCCGGCAACTGGCAATTCACGATCCGCGCGATTTACGACGGCAAAGATGAAACCACGGTCACGCGGCAGTTCTATTTTCAGTGGAATTACATCAATGAATTTCTGATCAAGAAATTCCCGCGCCGCGCCAATCAGATCGGTGTGTTCAATATCGAAGTGACCGATCCCGGTCGCGTCGCCGACATCGCGAAGGCCATCGACAACGAATTCAAGAATTCACTTGCCGAGACCTTGACCGAGACCGAGAAATCTTTTCAGTTGGGATTCGTCGCGCAATCCGAGGCGATCGTAGTGGCGATCCGCGTGGTGTCGTTCGTGGTGATATTCATCATCATGGCGGTGGTCGCCAACACGATGGCGATGACTGCGCGCGAACGATTGGCCGAGTACGCGACGTTGAAAGCGCTCGGTTTTTCGCCCGGTTTTGTCGCGGCACTGGTGTTCGGCGAAGCGATGGTGCTGGCCATGATTGGCGCAGGTATCGGCATCTTGTTGACGATTCCGGTTGCGCAAGGGTTTGCCGCATCACCCGCTGGCGCGTTGTTTGCGGTATTCAAGGTCTCGCAGGCAACGGTGCTGATGCAGGTGGCGTGCGCGATCGTGGTCGGCGTGGCGGCGGCGCTGGTGCCGAGCTATCGCAGCGCGAATATCAAGATTGTCGATGGCTTGAGGCACGCCGGGTGAAGATTCCGTTTTCATACAGCTTTCGCAACCTTTGGACGCGCAAACTCACCACCGTATTGACGGCGGGCGGCATGGCGTTGGTGGCGTTCGTGTTCGCGGCCGTGTTGATGCTGGACGCGGGGCTCAAGAAAACCATGGGCGGCACCGGTGAAATCGACAACGTGGTGTTCATCCGCAAATCGGCCGAGACGGAAATCCAGAGCGGGGTCTCGCGCGATCAAGCGTCGTTGATCGAATCGTTTCCGCAAATCGCGCGCGATGCCGATGGCCGCGCGATGGTCTCGAAAGAAGCCGTGGTGCTGACCTCGCTCACCAAACGCGGCCAGGACAAGCTCTCGAACATCGTCACGCGCGGGCTGCCGCCGATGGGATTGACCTTGCGACCGCAAGTGAAAATCGAGCAGGGCCGCATGTTTCGACCGGGTTCGTCCGAAGTGATTGTGGGCCGCAATGTGTTCGAGGAATTCGAAGGTGTGGCGATCGGGCAATCGCTCAGATTTGCGCAGCGCGAATGGCTGGTGGTCGGCATGTTCGACGCCGGCAAGAGCGCGTTCGATTCCGAAGTCTGGGGCGACAGCGAGCAATTGATGCAGGCATTCCGGCGCACCGGCTATTCATCGACGATTGCGCGGCTCGCGGATGGCAACTCGTTCGAGGCATTGAAAGCGCAGGCCGAAGGCGACATCCGCCTGACCGTCGATGCCAAACGCGAACGCCTGTTTTATGAAGACCAATCGCGCGCGCTGTCGACATTCATCACCATTTTGGGGACGGTGCTGTCGGTGATTTTTTCGCTGGGCGCGATGATCGGTGCGGCGATCACGATGTACTCGGCGGTGGCGATGCGTACCGCGGAAATCGGCACGCTGCGCGCGCTCGGTTTTCGCCGACCGGCGATATTGGTTGCGTTCCTGATGGAGTCTTTACTGCTGGCGCTGGTCGGCGGAATGGCGGGATTGGTGTTCGCATCGTTCCTGCAGGTGATTACGATTTCCACACTCAACTTTCAATCGTTCTCGCAGCTCGCGTTCGGATTTTTTCTTACCCCGGGCATCGTGTTGCAGACCTTGATATTTTCGCTGGTGATGGGATTTGTCGGCGGATTTTTACCGGCGATGGAAGCGTCACGGTTGAAGATTGTGGATGCGTTGCGGGCGGCGTAGGGTGGGGCTCCCGTAAATACCTCAACATCTGTCTCCCCGGATTTATTCCGGGGGAGAGTCGAGGAATTTGCGGAGCATGCTCTGCGCTCGACGAGCGCCAATCCAATGCAGTGGATTGGCCTAATTTTCTTTGCGGCTCAACAGATTACAAAACTTGGGTACCGGCATTCGCCGGTACGACAGGGTATGCAGATGTGCCCTGAAGAAAGTCCTATTATTGGCGCGCCTCTCCGGCCATAAACCCGCCAAACGCCGCTCCAATGCTCGACTTTTATACCAATACGCGGGAGTGCGCTACCTTTCCACTTCCACGTTATCGATCAATCGCGTCGTGCCCAATTTTGCTGCCGCCAGCACCACCAGCGCGCGATCATCGGCCGTCGGCAATTGCAAATCAGATTGCCGGCGCACGGTAATGTAATCCGGCAGCCAGCCACGCGCGTGCAAATTCTCGACCGCGGCGCTTTCCATTGCGGACAAATCGCGATCGCCATTGAGAATCGCCGTGCGGATTTTCTTCAGCGCCGCGTGCAGTTGTGGTGCCTCGGCGCGTTCGCCGGGGCTCAGGTAGCCGTTGCGCGAGGACAGCGCCAAACCATCATCGGCGCGCACCGTCTCGGCGAGGATCATTTCCACTGGCAAATTGAATTGCCGCACCATGTCGGAGAGCACACGGCACTGCTGATAATCTTTCTTGCCGAACAGCGCGATGTGTGGCTGCACCATATTGAATAATTTCAACACTACCGTCGCCACGCCGCGAAAATGTCCCGGCCGCACCTGGCCATCGAGAATGTGCTGGATACCTGGCGGCTCGACGATGTAGGTCTGCGGCTCACCGTACATTTCATTTTCGTCCGGCGCAAATACCACATCGACGCCGGCGTCGCTGCACCTGGCGGCATCGTCTTCGAGGGTGCGTGGATATTTGTCGAAATCCTCCTTCGGGCCGAACTGGAGACGGTTGACGAAAATGGATACCACCACGCATTCCACGCGACTGCGGACGATGCGCGCGAGTTCGATGTGGCCAGCATGTAAATTGCCCATGGTCGGCACAAAGCCGATGGACTTTTCAGCCTTTAGGCGGGCACGTAGTTCGGTGACGGTGTGAATGGTGTCCATGATTTTCTGAGTGCGGGGATTGATTTTTTTGGGTGAACGCTAAAACCTGTTTCCTTTCCCCGCGTAGGCGGGGATCCAATTTTGCATTGAGCAACGCGCTCTAATTGGGTTCCCGCCTACGCGGGGAAAGGGCTTACTTGATGGGTCTCTGCGGCGACCGAAGGAAGTCCCTTTTGGGACGCGAGGAAAGTGCTCATTTCATTTCTGTGAAGTTGCAAAATTGATCGACGTCTCGTGCGACGAGATCATCAAGCCGCGTTGAAGTACTCACGCATGCCGCGCTGCGCTTCGATGCGCGCAATCAGCATATCGAAGTGCGCATGGTTGCCCGCAAAATCGACGTGATCGCTATTGACGATCAGCAGCGGCGATTCGGCGTAATGATAGAAGTGGCGCGTGTAGGCTTCCGACAACCGCATCATGTAATCCTCGCCGATGTTTTTTTCCATCGGACGTCCGCGGCGCTGAATGCGCGCCATCAAGTTCGGCACCGAGGCCTGCAGATAAATCACCAGATCCGGTGCCGGTGCCTGTGGCCGCAGGTGATTGTAGAGCTGCGTGTAGAGCGTGAATTCGTTGTCGTCCAACGTCAGTTTTGCGAACAGCTGATCTTTCGCGAGCAAGTAATCGGCGATGACTTTTTTCTCGAACAAATCGGGCTGACGGATGGCTGCGAGTTGATTGACGCGCTGAAACAGAAAGAACATCTGCGTGGCCAACGCGTGGCGCTTCATGTCGCGATAGAACAGCGGCAGGAACGGATTCGCGCCCGGATCCTCCAGCACCAATTCCGCCGCATAGTGCTCGGCGAGCAGACGGGCCAGTGTCGATTTGCCGCTGCCGATCGGGCCTTCGACAACCACGTATCGGTGTTTCATGTGCCCCCGAGTTTGCGCACGCCGCTTGAATCCAGGCCGGAAAGAATCTCCTTGGCATAGCCTTGCGTCGGGATAAACACCTCGGGCGCAATTTCCAGCAGCGGGACCAGCACGAAAGGCCGCTCGTGCATGCGTGGGTGCGGCGTCGTCAAGGCGTCATCATCGATGCGCCATTCGTTGAAGATGAGGATATCGATGTCGAGCGTGCGCGGGCCATTTTTTTCGGCGCGCACGCGTGCATGCAGGGATTCAATGGCCATCAGGCCGCGCAGCAAATCATGCGGCGCCAGTGTGGTCTCGACTTGCACGACTGCGTTGATGAATGGCGGTTGATCGAGTATGCCGACCGGCAGCGATTGATACATTGAAGAAATTTTCACGAGTCCGGCCTCGGGAATTTCGTCGATCTCGCGGATCGCCGTTTGCACTTGCCATTCGGGATTGTCTAGATTGCTGCCCAGACCCAGGAAGACAGTCGAGCGAAATGCGGACAATCCGGTTGGCGAAATGGTCATGACGCTCGTGGTAAGTCGTCGTCAGGAAATGTCGAGGCCCCTGCGGATGAATCCTCCAAGGCTCCTCCCGCGCCGGATTTTTTCTTGCGCCGCCGGCGCTTGCCTTTTTTCGGTTCGTCATCGGGCAGCAACATCGACTGTTGCGTGGCTTCGTTCGCGAACTGGAATTTTTCCCACCACTGCGCGATCTCAAGATCAGCGTCGCCCGCTTCGGCGCGCAAGGCGTAGAAATCGTAACTTGCGCGAAACCGGGGATGGGTCAAATTGCGGAATGCCTTGCCTTGCGAGCGTTGCGCAAAACGCGGCTGCGCGAGCCACAATTCCTTGATGAGCGGATCGAGTCTGCGCGGAATCGCGAGCGATTTGCGCTGCTCATCCAACACGTCATCCATCGCCTGATGCATCGCCTGCAAGGGCCGCATGCCGCCGGCCTCGATCTTCTTCCAGCGCGCCACCATCGGATGCCAGAACAGCGCAGCGAACAGGAATGGCGGCGACACGCCTTTCTCATCGCGGATGCGCTCGTCGGTACGTTGCAGCGCGAGCGTGACGAATGGACGCGTTACGGGATCATCGAATAATTTATCGAGCACCGGCAGCATGCCCAGATGCAACCCAAGTTTCCTCAACATTTCCAACCCGACCAGCGCGTGCCCGGAAAACAGGAGTTTCAACATCTCATCAAAAATGCGCGCGGTCGGCACGTTGTCGAGCAATGGGGCGAGGGTCGCGATCGGTTTTTCGGTCGGGGGGTCGATCGTGAATTCCAGTTTCGAGGCGAGGCGCGCAGCACGCAGCATGCGCACCGGATCCTCGCGATAGCGCGCGTCCGGGTCGCCGATCATCACCACGCGTTTTTTCTGGATGTCGGCGACGCCGTTGACGTAGTCCCACACTTCCTGTTTCGTCGGATCGTAGAACAGCGCGTTCATGGTGAAGTCGCGGCGGATCGCGTCTTCTTCCTGATTGCCGAAAACATTGTCGCGCAGCAGACGACCGTGTTCGTCGGCGCGCGCGCGGTTGTTTTCTTTTGAGGTGTCGGCATCCGCTTCCGCGTCGGGATCGGCCGCCGGATGTGCGGAGCGGAAGGTGGAGACTTCAATGGTCTCGTCGCGGAACATCACATGCACCAAACGAAAGCGCCGACCGATGATGCGGGCGCGACGGAACACGCCACGCACTTGCTCAGGGGTCGCATCGGTGGCGACGTCGAAATCTTTTGGGTGACGACCCAGCAACAGATCGCGCACCGCACCGCCGACCACAAATGCCTTGTAACCCGCCTTTTGCAAGCCTTCGCAGACGGTGATCGCGGCATCCGATAGATCGTCGCGATGAATGCCATGCTCGGCTTGCGGGTAAATGCGCCACGCATCTTTGCCGGCGGTGGCGCGGGCCTTGTGCGTCTTGCCCGGCTTCGTGGCATCCGCCGACTTGCCGCCGCCGAAAACGCGCTGAATGAATTTCTTGATCACAGGGTGGTTGCCATCAATGCAAAGCAAGGATTGGCCATCCCTGCGTCAATGCGTGTTCGCGCAGCGTGGCGTCGGGATTGACGGCCACTGGATGCGTCACTACCGATAACAACGGTAGATCGTTCAACGAATCCGAATAGAAATAGCTGCGTTCAAAATCGGATATTTCCTTGCCCATCGTTGCAAGCCATTGTTCAACACGCGTGACCTTGCCTTCGCGAAACGAAGGCAAGCCCGACACCCGACCGGTATAGCGGCCATCGGCGATTTCGGCGTCGCAGGCGATCAAGTGCGCAACACCAAAACGCGCTGCCACGGGCGTGGTGATGAAAGAATTGGTGGCGGTGACCACGGCGCAGAGATCATCCTTGTGCTTGCCGACCAACGCCAGCGCTTGTGCGGTCACCATCGGCTCGATTTTTTCCGCCATGTAGCGGTCGTGCAGCGGTTTCAATTCGGTGGGCGATTTGCCTTTGATCATCGCCAGCGCGAACGCCAAATATTCATTCACGTTCAAGGTGCCGGCTTTGTATTGCGCCCAGAAGGCGTCGTTCTTTTTCTTGAAGTCTTCGCCATCGACCAATCCCGCATCGACCAGGAATTGGCCCCAGGCGTGGTCGCTGTCACCATTGAGCAAGGTGTAATCAAGATCGAATAGGGCCAGGTTCATATTAAGGTCACACCAGTGAGGGCTGCGCCATTTCTTTCAACAGTGGCAAGGTGATTTCGCGCCCGGTTTCGAGCGAATATTGGTCGAGCGCGTTGAGCATCTGGATCAGCGATGCCATGTCGCGGCGCGAATGGCGCAACAGATAATCGACCACCGACTCGCGCAACAGGAACCCGCGGCTGTTCGCATGTGCCTGCAAGGCCGCTGACTTTTCTGTATCCGTGAGCGGATGCAATTGAAACACAAGCCCGCTGCCCAGCCGCGACGCCAGATCGCGCCGGAACGCGAGATCGCGCGGTGCCACGTTGCCGGAAACGATCAGCGCGCCAGTGGACAATTGCTGGCGATTAATGAGATCGAACAATACCTGTTGCGCCTCGTCCTTCAACAATGGTGCGTTGTCGACCGTATATCGCTGCTCTGCCGCCAACACGCCGGCGGCGTCAAATGACGAGAGCCCGGCAACCATACCCGCGCTAATCAAGTGCGATTTGCCGCTGCCCGGCGCGCCCCACAAATAGATGATTTTGGCGGTAAATCCAGGCGTCGATGCAACGATCGAGCGAATGGCGGCAAGCGCTTCGGCGTTCTG
>JANPBQ010000235.1:0-18792 GCA_031430555.1 Betaproteobacteria bacterium | reverse complement strand
GCGCTGGCGATGGATGCGTATCGATTTGGGTAAAGTGCTCCCGAATCGTAGGATGGGTGGAGGCGCTCTTGCCGATACCCATCACTGTAGGTGCAGTCATTGATGGGTATCGCTGCGCTCCACCCATCCTACGTTGGCGTTATCGCCTAAATCGCCGCCTGAATCAACCTTACCCGCAACGCCTCATTCAACTTTGCCTGCGTCACCAGACGCGACATTTGCGAATTGCTGCGTGCGAGTGATTGCAGCAGATTGCGGTGTATGGCGCGCTGCACTTTGACGGCTGCACCGGAGTTTGCGTTGTAGAGCGACATGAAATCTTCGGCGGAAAATTCCAGCAACGTCGTGTTTTCACGCGCACGCGCGCTGGCCCCGTGCGGTGATCCGCCGAGCACACTCATATAACCCACCAACATTCCCGGCCCCAGCAATGCCATGCGCCGTTCACGCACCTCAATCTTCGCGCTAACCTCGATGGCACCACGCACCACCAGGAAGCAAGCATCAGCGGGCTGCCCGGCGACAAACAGCCATTGCCCGCGCGCGATCTCACGCAGACCAGTATTGGCGACCGCCACCTCGATGTGATCGGCGGAAAAGCCCGCAAAGAACGGCAGCCCCGGCAGAAAACGGCGGTAATCAAATGTCGCACGATGCAGGCGCGGCACATCTGCCAACGGATCACCGGCGGGTGGCAACTCCGTCGCGAGCCGATCTTCCGGCGAGGGTTGTTTGCGCAATTCGGCGTTCAATGCGACTAGACGCGCAATCAAGCCCGCCGTAATGGTGCGTTGAATGGCGAGCGCCGCCGGATTGCGTCCCGCTGTCAACGCACGAAACGGTTCGTGCTCAATGAACCAGCCATCGACATTTTCAATGGCCACCACACTGGCCGTGCAGGCACCGTGCTCCAGCAACGCCATCTCGCCGAACATGCTGCCTGCGCCAAGCACCGCGACGGTTTTCTCGCCACCGCCCGACAGCGATACGCGCGCCTCGACCTTGCCCTGCCGCAACACGTATGCGCCACGCGCGGCCTCACCCTGCTGCACCAGGCGACTGCCGGCGAGAAATGACACCGGCTCGGCCACCGCGAGTAACTGCGTCGATTCAACGTCATCGAGACCGCGACAAAGGGCCGTCGCGCGAAAATCATCGAGTGGGTTGCCGGGTTTCATGGGGGGATGTCACAATGCATATGTGGGAAAGTTTACACTCACGCGGATATTCCCCGCATTGACCTTCCCCCGCGAAGGCGGGGGCCCAAGGCCGCACGAATTGCGCGCCGACAATTAGGCCCCCGCCTTCGCGGGGGAAGTGCCCCAAAAAATACTTCGGTATCGAACATTATCCCCATGTGCCGCGCCCTCCTCTATCTAGGCCAACCCGTCCTTCTGGATCACTTGCTCTACCAACCCGACTCGGCACTGGTGCGGCAGAGCTACATGCCGAAGATGCTGCACATGTTGAACCTCGCCGGCTTTGGTCTGCGCGCCTGGGATCCGCACACGCATGCGCCGGATGCACCTTTCTGCTATGGCTCATCGTCATTGCCGGTGTTCGACCGCAACCTGAAAAATCTTGCCGAGAAAGTCCGCGCCACGTGCGTGCTCGGCCATGTGCGCGGTGTCGCGTACAGCTCGACCGTCGATATCTCGTTGCAAAATGTTCACCCGTTTCAATTCCCCGGCGTGCCACTCACGATGGCGCACAACGGCGATCTCGCGCGCATGGCGGAAATGAAGCCGTTGCTCGCCACACAAGTGAATCCAAAATTCCTGCCGTACATTCGCGGCACGACCGACAGCGAATGGATTTACGCGTTGATCGTCTCGGCATTGCCCGACCCGCATCGACGACCCACGCGCGAAGAATTGCTAGCGGCGATCGACTCCGCACTCACCACCATTCGCGCCGCGCGCGCGCAACTCGGCATCGCGCTATCTTCTTCGGTGAATTTATTCATGACCGACGGCACGCAATTGGCCGCCGTTCGCTACTGTTTTGATTTCGGCTGCTACGCGACCGACGATCCTGCCAAAGTTCATGAAGCCAATCTCAATTTTCTCTCGCTCTGGTACACGCTGGGCCGCGACTATGGCTTGCATGAAGGTCTCGACGGCGAAGAATGGCAAATGACCGGCGGCGCTGAAAATGCGGATTCGATCATCGTCGCCTCTGAACCGCTGACCAAAGACACCTCAACCTGGGTAGAAGTGCCGGAGTATTCGGTGCTGCATGCGGCGATGGCACGTGGGACGCCGTCGGTGACGGTTCGGTATCTCGACTAAATTTACTTATGACCAACGATTCGGTTGCACCCACCATCAATGGCTCCGGTCTGCGGCCCGAACTCTGTCTCGCCGTCGGCGTCACCGGGCATCGGCTGGAGCGATTGCAAAATGTGGATTTGCGCGCGCTCGGCGCGACCATCGCGACCGTACTTTCGCAAGCGAGTCAAGCCGCCCAAATCGTCGCGACCCAGCACGCGACGCAATTCGCGAGCGCCGTGCCGAGGATGCGCCTCGTCACCGCACTTGCGAACGGTGCCGACACGATCGCGGCCGAGGTTGCGCTGTCGGCGGGCTGGAAACTCGATGCTTGTCTGCCCTTTGTGCGCGATGAATACGCGAACGATTTTGCCGAAGGCGCGGATCGGGAAAATTATGAACAACTGCTGACCCGCGCGACTGCGACGTTTGCATTGCAGGGCAATCGCCACGAGGCCGACGCCGCCTATGAAGCCGTAGGGCGCGTGGTGCTCGATCAATCCGATATCCTGCTCGCGATCTGGGATGGCGATGTCGGTCGCGGCCGCGGCGGCACCGCGCGCGTGGTCGCTGAAGCCATTGGCCGCCACATTCCGGTGATTCATATTGACATCACCGAAAGCAAAGCGCCCGAATTGTTGTGGTCGGGCCTCGCGGATTTCGAAATCGAACAACCGACGATCGATTTGGTGCCGCGCGCCGATGCGGCGACAGTGATGAACGCCGTGATCAGCGCACTCTCGATGCCGCCCGACAATCCGGTCGATCAGCGCATGCTGGCGCGCTTCTATCGCGAGCGCAGCCGTTCGCGCACGCCGGCACTGCCGTATCCGCTTTTGCTGGCGATGACCGGCTCGCGCAAATTCAGCCGCGCCGACATGCGCCCGGCCGCTGCTGAGGATTGCGCGGCACCATTGGCCGCGCAATTGCCGAAAGTGGATCACGATGATCGCTACGGCGATGCGCTGATCAAAAAATTGGTCGCACGATTCGGCGTGGCCGATTCGGCTGCCACGTATTTCGCGCAAATTTTTCGCTCGGGTTTTGTCGCGAACTTTGGGTTGGCGGCGATCGCGGTATTGCTGGCGCTCAGCGGCCCGCTGATGCCCGCCTTCAAATTGCCACTGATCCTGACCGAACTCGCAGTGATCCTGATTATTTTTCTCAACACGCGCGCCGGTGCAAAAGCCGGCTGGCACGAATGCTGGATGGATGATCGGCATCTCGCCGAACAACTGCGTTCACTGGCGATGACGAGCGCGCTCGGCAACTTGAATTTGCGCACCAACGCGGTCGACGCCGGTGTGATTCCCGGCTGGGTGCATTGGCTTTCCCGCGCCACCGCGCGCGAGCTTGGCATGCCGAGCGCGACCGTCGATCACGCGTATCTTTCCAACGTTCATGCCGCGACAACGCGATTGATCGACGACCAAATTAACTACCATCGCGCCAACGCCGGACGCATGCACCAGCTCGAACATCGTCTGCATCGCACCGGCGAAATTCTGTTCGGTGCCACCATCGTTGCCGGCATTATTTGGGTGGTGTTCAAACTGGCTGGATGGCCAATGAACTTTGGCGGCGCGGTCGGCCTCACGGAAATCGTCACCGCCCTGACGGCCGGCATGCCGGCTCTGGGTGCGGCGATTTACGGCATCCGCATGCAGGGCGATTTTGCCGGCATCGCGGATCGATCGGAAGTGACCGTCGTACGGCTCGATCGATTGAGGCGCGCATTGAAGGATGACCCGCTCGATTACGCGCGGCTCATCGCGCGGCTGCGGCGGTTGGCGGAAATCATGTTGGCCGATGTGGAACATTGGCGGACGACGTATCAGGCGAGGCCGCTGGCGTTGCCGGGGTGACGTTGCGCGGCGAGAAGAACATGGAACACAAGCATTGGTCAGCCTTTCGGAGCACAAATGCTTCGAAAGCCGCGCCAGTGCTGGATATCAGCCGTCCAAACCTAACTTCTTTAGCATGGGATCCCAGCGCGGATCGCTTCGCAGTTTTTGAAACTGCCAAAACGCTTTCAGATGTGTGACCCCGGAGTCGCGCTGCGCATAGCCACGCTCCAGCCAAAGGAATGCCGCGTCGGCATCGCCGCGCACGGCGTAAATGCAGACAATTTGCGCGGCCGAATGATCGGCGTTGTGTTCAATCAGCGTGTTGAGCGCCAAGTCCGACTCGGCGCGGTTACCGGCCAGGTGGTGAAAGACTGCCAGACCCCACAGTCGCGCCCAGTCGGCCTTTTCCTTTGATGCTTCGGCGATGGCCTCGTCGACGCGCCCTTGCAGTGCCAGCGACTCGGCGAGCAAGCAGTGGTAAGGAACACCGTCAGGCGAAAGCTCCAGCGCACGACGGCAGGCACGTTCCGCCTCCGCGAAGCGCAAGTCCGCGTTCAACGGTCGTGTGTAGTCCAGGTACAGCCGAGAATTCATTGGGTCGCTTTTCAGCGCGCGCTCGTAATACGCGATTGACTCCGTGCTTCGACCGAGTGTGTAGCTGAGAAGCCCGGCCGCCGCGAGGATTTCGGCATTGTCTGGCGCGATTGCCAGGCCATCCGTGATATGTCGCCTGGCCGCCTGCCAATCCCAGCCATACATCACTTGGTGCATGCACAGGGCAAGATGCCCCTCGGCGAGGTCGGGCGCAAGCTGCAAGGCGCGCTGCGCGGCGGCGAGCGCCTCGGCGTTGCTCTCAAATACGTCGGCAAAGCCATAGGCACCCGCATGCGTCAGCGCGCGCGACAAGTGCGCCCACGCCAATGCGTAATGCGGATCAGCAATCAGTGCCTCACGCAAATACTTGATGCCCTGCAAAAGCTCTGCGCCGGAATGGCGATCCATTAAATGGCGTGCCTGCATGATCAGGCGGTGTGCTTCACTGTTTTCGCTGCGGCCCAGCGTCGCTGATGCCAACTCTGCACTGACGTTGCCTGCGAGCTTGGCGCTGCCCGCTTCGCCGAACAGTGTTTTGCGCAATGCCGTGACGACTTCCTGCGCGATCTCGTCCTGCACGGCAAAAATATCGTCGAGCGTACGGTCGTAGGTTTCTGACCAAAGATGAAATCCATCCTCCACCTTGACCAATTGCACCGAGATGCGCGCGCGGTTGCCGGATTTGCGCACGCTGCCTTCGAGTACCGTCGCCACGTTTAACGCGCGACCGATCTCGACAACTGTTGCCTGCTTGCCTTTGAATGAAAACGCGGAAGTCCGTGCGGCGACGCGCAACCCTTTAATCTTGGCGAGAACGTTCAGCAGTTCATCGGCAAGGCCGTCGGAAAAATATTCGTCGTCGGCGCTGGCGCTGCGGTTGGCGAAGGCGAGCACGGCGATGGAAGGGGTGTCGTGCGCTTTGGCGGACGCTACGATCACCGGAGCAGACGCTAGCACTGGCGCGGCGTTTGGAGCATTTGTCGCCTGCGAGCCGCACCCAGCAAGGAGCTTGCCAATGCGCGCGGCAAATGCTGCAACCGCGCCTTCTTCCTTCAGCCGCGTCCATTGCCGCTCGCGAAATTTATCCGGCACACGTGCGGTGGGCTCGGCTGTATCGTCGAGAATGACCGGCAGGAAAAAAGTTTGATCATCCGCCATCAGGTGCGAGCGATCGACAGCCAGTTTCCATTCGAGACGAAAGTAACCCTCACTACGCGAATTTGTCGATGCTGAGATCATCGGCACAAATAGCGCGCATTCCTTGATCTGTTTCCTGATCGAGGCATCCCACGCATCGCCGCCGCGCAATTCTGACTGATCGAACCACACTTCTAATCCCGCTGCACGCAACGCGTCGCAAATGCGGCGCGCTGCTTCCGCGTCATCCGACGAGTATGAAAGAAAAATACCGCCTGCCGGTTCGCTCATTTTTTCGGCGCCGTTGTTTCGCCATTGGCGACCGGCGCGCCGAAATGGTGATCGAGCCAGTCGAGGCTTTCGCGAATCAGTTCGTCATTCCAGCCGAACGACGAATGCCCGCCCGGAAAGGTGTTGTGACGTTTCCGGTCTTTCGGCGTGCCCAACAGGTCGAACAGCGGAACTTGCGACGATTCGTAGGGAAAGATCGCGTCGTTGCGGCCGTTCAGCATCAGCACCGGTTCTTTGACGCGCGGAGCGTAATTGAGGATGTCGAGTTCGGGCGGAAACGCCCCGGCGGCGCGCGATGTGAGCGGAATGCCACCGAGCAACAAAATGCCGGTCTTCAATCTCGGCTCGAGGGCCATGAATTGCGGCGCCCAGATGGTGCCGAAGCTGATGCCCTGATAGCCGATATGCGCACCGTCGATGTCCTTGCGGCTCTGCAGATAGTCGATGGATTGGCGCACCTCGTGCACCCACTTGACGACGTGATCGCGATAGGAAGGTATGTCCGCGTCGAATGGCGCGAAGCCATCCGAGCGCTCGTAGGAGCCTTTCCACAACGGCAGTAGCACCGCGCGGCCGCCGCGGATCAGGGGCTCGGCAAAGCCCCAACCGAAGATATCCTGTTCGGTAACACTGGTTCGCCGGTAAAACGTACCCGAGCCGCCCATCTGGATCACGACCTGATAAGGCGGCTTGGCTGATCGCGGCAGATAGAGGTAAGCGGTGAGCCGTTCACCGCCATAGCCGGCGGCAAACGACACTTTCTGCTTCACCCAGTGGGGCGAGGATTCATCGGTCGCGTCGATGCGCGGCTCCAGCGGCATTCGCTGCCGCTCGAAAAACCGGGTAATCGTCTGATACTCGGGTTCGGTGATGGGACGATGCGGGCGCGGCGGCGGAATTCGCTGAAGCGGCGCCGTGGCCGCTTCGGGCAATGGGGCATCGCCCACGCGTTTGATGGTGCGCATGCCGTTCTCGGCGGCGCGGTCAAAGGCCGACCGAATGTCGGGGAAAAGGTACTGGTAGGCCGGGTCGGTCCACGCCCCACCCAGCGCAACCCGAGCATCGTCACCGACTGCGTTAGCCGCCCATTCGCGAACGTTGCCCGCCATGTCGATGGCACCGAAGGCGCTGCGCGATTGGCTGGCACCCGCGGGCCGCGGCCCTTTGCTTTCGTAATTGCTCAACGGCAGAAACAGGCCGGGAAGCAGCTCCAGGTCACCCGCCGTGTCGGCCCGATACCAGTGAAAGATCGTGGGTAACTCCTTGCCCGCGAACGCGGCAAAAGCCGCCGCCTCGTACCAACTGATGCCGCGCACCGGCATCTCGGCCTCGCCATCCGGAAAGTTTCCTACCCGCCATGTCGCCGGGCCCGGGCGCCCGGTGGTGTCGCGAAAGCGTTCCATCGCCTGTGCGAAAGAGAGCTGCCGTTTGCCGTCCTTGAACGGGTGCTTCCAAAACGCTTCGTTCGCGTAGCCGCCCGCTTGAACAAATTTCGCAAATTCCTTGTTGGTCGTTTCGGTGCGGTCGATCAGGAACGGTGCAATGGGCACGATGTTCGTCAGTTGAACACCGACCATCACCCACAGCCGGACATCGGCACCGCTGACGAGGATCATGTCCTTGTCCGCCGCGCTTTCCGCCATCAACGCGAGGCTCAGCGTGGCTGCGGGAGCGGCGGTGAAAACCTGCTCGGCGGAAATATGGCCGGTGCGTTGCGCCTTCCAGACCAGCGGGCCGCGCGGAATCCGCACCTTTTCCAGAGGTGTCGCACCCATCGTGATCCAATCGTCGTCGTTACCGAACGGACGGAATGCCACCCGCGCATTGTCGGGCTGGGATGTAATCGAGATCGTGCGCGCGAATCGCTCCCACACTTCCGGCGTTAGGGATTGGCCTCCGCCTTGCAGTTCGACTTCCCGGGCCAGCTTGAACGCGGGCACATACTTGCCTTCGCGCGCCATGATTTCGATTTTCGGCAGTGCCGCCGTCACAAATGCGTCTTTGCGGTTTTGCTCGATCAACGTCCATCCTGCGAAGAGTGCCGCCGCGATCAGAGCCGCGCCGACGGATGCGAGTGCAAGAGTGCGGCGTCTGGGTCGCGGCGCGGCTGCGGACCGGTCACTTATTGCGGACGCAGGCGCTGGCAAGATCGGCGGTTCGTTCAGTTTATTTTCGGTAGCAGGAGCGCGTGCCGGGATTGTCGGCCCCGCCGGCACAACCGTAATAGCAAGCAATTGCTTCACTCGTTCGGCAAAGGCATTGATCGCACCGTCATTGTTCAATCGCGACCATTGCCGTTCGCGAAATTTGTCCGGTACCAATGCGGTCGGTTCAGGGACATCGCCCAATATCACCGGCACGAAGAACGCTTTGTTGTCCGCCATCAAATGCGAACGATCTACAGCGAGTTTCCACTCCAGGCGAAAATAACCTTCCTCACGCGCATTGGTGTTCGCCGAAACTATCGGCACGAACAGCGCGCATTCCTTGATTTGCTTTCTGATCGACGCGTCCCACGCGTCGCCGCCACGCAATTCCGATTGATCGAACCAAACCTCAAGGCCAGCCGCACGCAGAACGTCGCAGATGCGGCGCGCGGCATCGGCATCTTGCGAGGCGTAGGAGAGGAAGATCGCCTTGCCAGCGTTACTCATCGGTATGTCAAAATAGCTCAGGATGATGGTTGCGAAGCCATATTCGCAGTGCCGCATCAAGCGCTCTCGCATGGCGCAGACATTCCGTCACCGCGGATTCGGGCACGGTGTCGCCGGAGTAGTCAGCCAGGTTTCGTTGCTTGCGCAGGGCATCGAGCACGATGATGTCATCGGCCGCGATACCGATGGTTTTGCCCAACGACTGAATTGCGATTTGATGATGTCCCGGTTTGCTGGTCAAGGTGCGGTATCCATTCGCATGCAGCGCGACGATGGCGAGCTGCATGATCGCCTTGTATGCCGCATCAAAGCGATTCTCCGCAGACAGCGCCGCAATATGCGAATCGGCGATATTGCGCGCCGCCGCCGCAAGCAGCCGCGCCACGGTCGCGCGATCCGGCGTAATGTCGGCGAGGCTAACGCCGAGCAGATTTTGCAAGGTCATCGGCGCTTCCGATCAGGACAATCTTTGGATGATTCATGACGTCGCGCACAAAGGCATCCTTGGCTTTTCGCTTGTCGGCCCACTCGCGCTGCGTAAACACTTTCGGATTCACTTCGCGCCCGAGCAGTGATTGCACCGGATGGACGGCGCGAACGATGTCCTTGAACGTTGCGTCGCCGATCACGAGCAAATCGACATCGCTGCCGGGGCTCGTGCGTCCCGATGCTTGCGAGCCAAAAATCAACGCCACCGAAATTTTTTCCGATTGCGCCGCGAGCGCATCGGCAACGACATCCGCGAGGCCCGCAGTCTTACGCAGCAGGTTAGCGAGATCAACGTGAATCGGGCAAGTGACATCGGCGCTGTACGCGACCTGATTACCCCGCACGTCGCGTTTAAGCAGCCCCACCTCTGCCAACCGCGTGAGTTCGCGCGCAATCGTGCCCGCCGCCACGCCGGTGCGCCGCGCCAGTTCGCGCACGTGCAATGCATGCTCGGGGTGCAAGAGCAGCAACGCCAGGATGCGTCCGCGCGTAGCGGGAAACAGCAGGTCGAAAAGAGAGTGTTGCATAGTTGGCGACAATTGTAGCTTAATTGGCAACTAATGCCGAGTCGGCCCGTCCGCTACTTCGCGGTTTTGGGCTGATTGACGGATGCCGCTGGCCTCACCAGCCCAAAATGCTCATCAAACCAATCGTGCGTGTCTTTCACCATGTCGTCATACCAGCCCAGCACGGAGTGGCCGCCCGGATAGGTCTTGTGCTTCTTTTTGCCCGGTGGGCTGCCGAGCAGATTGAATAGCGGCACTTGCGAGGTTTCATACGGGAAGCGGATATCGCTGCGGCCGTTCAGCATCAGCACGGCCGCCTTGGTGCGCGGCGCGTAGGTGGCGGAATCAATTTCCGGCGGCAACGTTTCGCCGTTCGCCATGGGCCCATCGAGGCCACCTGCGAGCAACACGGCGGCTTTGAGGCGCGGCTCCATCGCCAGGAAGTTAGGTGCCCACAACGCGCCAAAGCTATAGCCAAAGTAGCCGATACGTTCAGCATCGACCTCTTTGCGTGTGCGTAAGAATTCGACCGATTGGCGCATTTCACTGACCCACTGCGGCAAGTGTTCGCGAAGGTAGGCGCGCGTCCATTTCATCCCGTCGGAGCGCTCGAAACTCCCCTTCCAAATGGGGTAGAGCACCGCGCGCCCACCGCGGATCAACATCTCCGGCATTTGAAAAGCGGCAGTTTCCGCAATGTCATCGTAGGACTTAATGATGTTAAAGACCCCCGAGCCGGGTACGAATATCACCGTTTGGAATGGCGGGGCAGCCCTTTTGGGCAAGTACAAGTAGGCATTCATGCGCTCATTGCCGTAACCGGTCGCGTAGCTGACCTTCAATCGCGTCCAGTGCGGTTTCGATGCATCGGTGGATTCGACACGCGCGTCCAAAGGCACCCGGCTTTGCTCGAAAAAGCGCGCATAGACGGCATATTCGGCGTCGCTCACGCGGGCCACGGCAGAGGTATCACGCGCGGGCCTTTCGGTGACGGGCGCATACGCGACGTCGCTTGCCACGACGGCATCCACCTTGGTCATGCAACGGAAACCGACATCGGCGGGGCGATCAAACGCGGAGAGTTGACTGCCATACTTGTATTGGTAGTCCACTTCCAACCAGGACCCGCCCACGGCAATGCGGTGCCCCTTGTCGGTGGGCGTTGCGACCCATTCGCGCACATTGCCCGCCATATCGATCGCACCAAACGCGCCGATGGCACGGCTGGTCGCGGCCGCGCGCGGGCTCTTGCCCTCGAAATTCGCACTGGGCAACACGGCCGGCACCAGATTGAAGAAATCCCCCCCCGAATCGGCGAAGTACCAGTGGTAAATCGTCGGCAGTGCTTTGCCGGCGAACGCCGCATAGGCACTGGCTTCATGCCAACTGATGAAGCGCACGGGCAGCTCGCCTTCACCGTCAGGAAAACTGCCGAGCTTCCAGTTCGCGGGTCCTGCGCGCCCGGTCGCATCTTTGAAGCGTGCCATAGCTTGGCTAAAATTCAGTACCTTCGCGCCATCCTGAAACGAGTGCTTCCAAAACTCCTCGCTTACATAACCGCCTGCTTGCACAAAGTTCGCGTATTGCCGGTTGGTCACTTCCGTACGGTCGATGGCGAATGGCTTCAGCTTGACGCTCTGCGCAACTGTCAAACCCGTCATGCCGCCAATGCTGATTTCACCTTCGGGCACGGGCAGCATGTCGGCGTTTTTCGCGTCGGCGGCGGGAAGCGAGAAAGCCCGTTTGCCACCACTCGCAACCAGCGTGTGCGACGCTCTTTGCGGCAGGGTTGCCCGCCATTCGAGCACGCCGCCCGGCACACGAACCCCGGTCATCGGTGCTGTGCCGAGGTCGATCCACGCTTCCTCGTTGGCTTGAGGCCGATATTCGCGAAACGAAATCGCTGCACCTTCGGGGGTCGATGTCACGTCAACAGCACGCGAATAGCTTTTCCGTATTGCATCCGTCAACAAGGCTGCGCCACCGGCGCGCTCCACTTCACGCGCCAGGCGATACGCTTCCATGTATTTTGTGCTGCGCGAGAGCGATTCGATGTTGGTCAAACTTTGCGCGATGAAAGTTTGTTTGCGATGTTGGTCAATCACGAACCACGCGGCGGCGGCGCAGGCGATTGCGACGATTACCGCGATGGTGGAGATGACGTAGGTACGGCGTGGACGTTGCGTCGTATGCTCGTTGTTTGCGATTACTTTTGCATTGTCGTCCCGGCGCAGGCCGGGATCCAATTTGGTTTGCGCGTCCGAGAGTGATGAAACTTGGGCCCCGGCATGCGCCGGGGCGACAGGTTGCAGAGTGTCGCCTTGCTGGACAAACTCGCCACCCCGTGAGCCTTTCGGACCACTTTTGGCCTGCAGGCCGCGTCCATCAAGGAGTTTGGCCACCCGCTCGGCAAACGCCTTCGTTTTCACCTCATCATTCAACCGCGTCCACTGCCGCTCCCGAAATTTCTCCGGCACGCGTGCACCGGGTTCTGGCGTGCCATCGAGAATCACCGGCACAAAGAACGGCTGATCGTCCGCCATCAAATGCGAACGATCCACCGCGAGCTTCCACTCAAGCCGGAAATAACCTTCGGGCCGCGCGTCGGTGTTGCTTGAAACGATCGGCACGAACAATGCGCATTCCTTGATCTGCTTTCTGATCGACGCATCCCACGCATCACCGCCGCGCAATTCGGATTGATCGAACCACACTTCCAGCCCCGCCGCACGCAGGGCATCGCAGAGGCGACGTGCCGCGTCGGCATCCTGGGAGGCGTAGGAAAGAAAGATGGCTTGGGTCATGGGGAGGCGCGATCAGGATTACGGCGGCGGAAAAACCTCATCGTAGAGCATGCGAGGCGAGTATATGGTGACGCTGCCAAACGTTTTGCCAAAACCCTTGCCAAAATGCGTGACATCGCCCGTCACCAGCACATGGCATCGCAAACGAATCGCCGCCGCCAGCACGGGCTGGTCTTTCTCTGGAAGCCGCGCGTACGCCGCGCCAGCGATCGTATGTACTCTTGTCGGCGAGACCTCAATATTCGCCAGCCAGCCATCAAGCCGAATGGTCGCCTCGGGTTCAGCCTTGGCCTGCAAATTGCGCGTCGCCTCGGCGACGACGTATTCGTCGGCGCACAGAATGTGCTTTTGCTTCAACAGCAGGGAGAGTAGCTGGTGGATGGCCCCGGCGGATTTGGACGCAGAAAATAAAATATTCGCGTCTAGAAAAATTCGCATTGCGTCGCAAAAATCTAGCGCACGCGTGCCGATTTTCGCTTGGGCCCGGCCATTGGCTGGCCAGGCTTGCCCCGTGCGCGATTCGGTGTCTTTCCACGACCGCTCAACACGGCAGCCAATTCGGCTTCCGCTGCGTCAAACTCTTTGATCCGCAGGGCACCATACATTTCAATGGGCAATGTCACGGCGGGCCGCAATAAAATACCTTCCGGCGTTGCCTCGGCGATCACGTGATCGTCCGTGCCGATGCCCAAGGCGGCTCGAAATTTTGCCGGTAGCGTGACCACGCCACGGCTGGATACGATCAGGGTGGTTTTCATGGGTTGCCCATCAAAGTGGTATTCATGTGGTGCAGATTAGCAGAAAAGCAGAAATACGGCAGAACTTTGCCGCCCAATCGAATTTGCAGGTCCTGGCGTCGCTCGGATCAGTTGGCGGGTGCCGCGACGCGCAGGTCACCGCAAAGGCGGCGTGCCGCGTCGGCATCTTGCGAAGCGTAGGAAAGAAAGATGGCTTGGGTCATCTATGCTTTTGGAAACAGAATCACGTCGGGCAAGCCTTCAAAGTGCGCATCGCACGTGAGCAGCGGTACGCCGCGTTGTTGGGCGGCGGCATAAACGATTGCATCGGCGGTGGCCAGCTTATGGCTGCGGTGCAATTCAGCTGCCAGCAGGGCGAGCCGCGTATCCAGCGGTACCACATCGCATTTTTGCGTATAGGCAATCACGCGATCCGCTTCTTCTTCGCTCACTTCGCGCGTCAGCCATTTGGCCAGCTCAAGCTGCACCATCGTCGGCACGATGCAATCGACTTTGCCGGGAATTTCCTTTGCCAGCCGCTTGCCGAGCGTGCTTCCGGGTTTACGACTTAGCCATTCAATCCAGGCAGAGGTATCGACGACTCGCGCAGTCACCGCCATTAGGTGCGATCCTTGCGATCACGGTAGCCGGTGGTTCGCGCGCCTTCGGCGAGGCCGGCGAGCTCCTTGAATTCGGGGACCGGCATTACCAACACGCCTTTGCCTTTCGGGATAAAGACGAACTCCTGCCCGGCTTCCCACTGCTGGGCCTCACGCACCGACTTGGGGATGGAGATTTGAAACTTGCTGGAGAGCGTGGTGACGGCGTTCATTTCATACTCCTGCGTGATCGATCAGATAAACGTAAGATTATCACAACATGGACGAATGCGTCAGATCCAAGATTTTTTGGCGTTGCAGCAATACGTTTGCCGGATTGACGCGGGCCGAACGGCTGAAACAATTTTCAAAGCGGTCGGCGACGATCCGCGCGGAGAGAAAGCGTTTTCGAATGCGGACAATCTCATCTTCAGATGAAAAAACAGGCAAGGAATTTCACATGCATGTGAAAAACACGGAACAACCTATTTGCCTCAAATTGCCATTCCATGGGCCTTTCAGACCGAAATGCCCGAAGAGGCGCGCCAGTGCTGAAGAGTTGTAGGTTGGGCTGGCCTCATCAAGCCCAACATTGGCGATTGGGTGATTGATGTTGGGCAAACGATTAGGCCGTTTACCCATCCTACGAATTTACTTCGCCATCTCCCGCGCAATCTCCTCGCGCACGATCACGAAATTCTTCAGGCGCTTGAGTGGCGCGGGCATCAAATCAAAGCGTTGGGCGGCCTCGCCGAGGTATTTACTTTTCTCCACAGGGTTGGCAAGCGCGGCAGCATAAAGGGCGCGCGCGTGTTGTACTTTCAGTGTTTCGTCATCGCTTTTAAATACTGCGGGTAGTTGATAAAACGCGAGCGCGGGCGCCAGCACTTGGTTCGCCTCGGCAACTTTGCCTTGGCGTGCGAGAGCGATCGCCAGCAGTGCGCGGCTTTGACTCGCTTCTGCGCCATCTCTCAGCGAGTCATTGTCCGTGGATCGAACCATCTCCAGCGCGCTGCGCGCGCGCTTCTCCGCCGCCGCGTAGTCCCCCATGGCTAAAGACAGCGTGGCCGACGCACGCAACACATGCGCAACCGCGACCGCGCGGCGCCCAGTTAAATTGCCGCCAAGCACCGCAATATATGCCGCCGCCTCTTGGTCCAATTCATCGCGCGCCGCGGAAAGGCCGTCATTGTCCATTCGCGCAATGTCGGCGCGCTGAGTCGCATTCAACATGCGCGCCAATGCGAGGAAGTTTGCACCCGCCCCCGCCGCCTTGGCGTCGCCGGCATAGCGCGCGGCAGCGGCCATTTCCACATTGGCTCGTGCGCGGTTACCCAGCGCGGCCTCGAATGTTGCGACCACGCTATGCCAGACGCTGAGATTGACGGCGCTATATCCACTGATTCGCTCTTCTCTGGGTATCTGTAGCGCGATTCGCATCGCGCTCGCCGCCTCGTCCATGCGGCCGAGTGCGAAGAGCTGGCCTGCGACGCCAAAACTAACCACGCGCAAGTTGTTTTGTGAGTTGCTGCTACCAGGATCCAGCGCGCGCACTTCTTCTTGAACCCGCAATGCCTCGCGCATAAAGCGCAGGCTCTCCGCCGTTTGGAGCTGTGCCCGCGCATTCTGCGCAAGCTGCCCGAGCATGGATGCTTTGTTGCGGAGCGCGGGCCGGTGGCCCGGGCGCAGCAACAGCAGTTTGTCGGCAAGCGCGATGGAATCCTTTAATACGTTGGCGGCCTCCGCGCTCTTACCCACGTCGCTCAGCGCCTCACCCAGCACCCAACTTGCCCCTAGATAGCTATTGGTGGCCGCGAGGTCGGTCAACGCGACCGCGCCGAACTCGCGCGTCAGCATGCGTGAACGTTTCAACGCCTCGATCGCCTGATCTGTGCGCTCCAGCCGGAGCAGCGCGAAGCCAGTGCCGCGCAGGAGTTCGGCCTCGATCCAGCGCGCGGCGCGCGGCACATTGGTGCGGGCAAGTAGAGGGGCCACCCCCGCGAGGGTCTCAGTGCCTACGCGCAGCGAGCCTTCAAGGTCGCCACGGGTCGACAGTACTAGCCCTTCAACACGCTTGATGCGGGCGTCGGCAATGATGGTGTCATCGGAATCGTCGCCGGAGGTACGCATCACCTTGATAATTTCGTTGGCCTCGCTCACCAGTTTGCCGGCGTCGTCCGATTTGCCGAGCGCGTTGGTGACCTCTGCAAATCGGGCAAGGGCAATGGCGCTATTTCGCTTGGTCTCGGCGGTGCGTGCCTCGGCAGGCAATTGACGGTAGTACTCGACCGCTTTTTTAGCGAGTCCACCGACCACGTCAAGCCTGCCGATCGGTGCCATTTCATCGTAGAAGTCATCAAGGATAAATATCACCAGCTTTTCAGCCTCACTTCGCGAGGTTTCAGAAAGGGCTTGCGTTTTGACCGCAATCGCTTCGGCGTTGGTGGCACGCTGGGCACTGTAGAAACCATAAAGGGCACTCGCAATCGCCACCACCGACAACACGCCACACCCAATGGCAATTTGCCGCGCGCGAATCAGCGCTTTCTTGGTAGCGCGGGCGCGTTCCTTTTGCGCCGCCAGATTTTTTTCCGCCGCTTCCAGCGCCTCGCGTTCCAGACGTTGTTCGCGGCTCGCTTTCACCACGCCGCACAACACGTCATGGGTGAGCTCGACGCGGCGGATGTCGAGGCGCTCTTCAATCCGCAATAAGCGCCGATTGACGAGTGTCGCGAGTGTGGTCGCCGCATCGGGCTTGGCACCGGCCGCGGTAAAGGCTTTGAGCACGCGCTCTTCGGCCAGATTTTCACGATAGCCGGATTCGGTGAGCAGATGGTCTTCAATCGCCTTGCGCACGGCGGCGGGTTGATCGGCGAGTGCGCGTTCGTAGAATTCGTTAAGGATGGTTTCGTTGGAACCCGCGATCAGGTCGGCCGATATTTCGCTGCGATGTTGCGCAACGCGCGCGTTGTTGAGTTCACGGCAGATCAGGCTCAATAGCGAGGGTTCGACTTCCGCGTTCGGCAATTCCGACCCACCGGCAACAAAACGCACGATCGATTCCGCCACCTCCAGCGAAACGAGCTTGCCACCCGGTTTCATCACTGCCGCCAGCGCCTGTTGCCCGTTCATGCGCGCGAGGCGCATGCGGTTTTGCGTGATCGACGGCATCGCCGATTTCACGCCTTCGAGATGCGCGAGATAGTCTTCTCGCAAGGCAATCAGGATGCGATAGTCCGCGCGGGAAAAATCGAAACGATCGATGATTGAGTCGTCAGTTTCAAGTTTCGCTTCGAGCACTTTTGGCGGGCGGTTCTCCACCAGGTCGGCGAGGTCTTCAATGAATTGCGCGGCGCGTTTGCGGCCTGCGTCGTCGGCTTGCGCGAGGGTAAAAATCTCTTCAAACTGATCAAATATTAACAGCGGGATGACCGGTTTGCCGGCGGCGTCACGCAGAATGTCGTCGCGATGATGCAAAAATTCCCACAGCGATTCGCCATCAATCGCCGTGCCCGGTTGCGTCCAGGTGCCCGAGGCTTCGGTGGCGCGGTAAATGGCTTGCTTGATTTGCTCGGCGGGCGGCGGGGAATCGGCGGCGTAATCGATGCGGACGTAAACCGGGCAGTAACCTTCGGGTCGGAGTCGGGGGACGATCCCGGCGCGAAGAATTGAGGTTTTGCCGAGGCCGGATTGGCCGAACAAAATCGTCAGCAGCTTGCGCTGTACGCGCCGCGCCAGTTCGGCGACTTCTTCTTCGCGGCCGTAAAAATATTGGCGGGTTTCCTCGGTGAAAGAGGCGAGGCCGAGCCACGGGTTTTGCGGGTCGACGGCGGTGGTTTCGGGGGTCGTGGGTGTGGTGCTCATTGCGTGCGTCCTGTACCGCGTCCGAAAAAAATTACTGTCTTCCCGGCGAAGGCCGGGATCCAATTTTCGTTGCGTTCCACGATGACTAAAATTAGGCCCCGGCCTTCGCCGGGGAGACAGCTTTGAAACGGTGGCATATTCCGGGCACCTTCGAGGATTGCAATCATCACGCCCGCCCCGAAAACAACAACTTCAATCGCTCTACAAACGCCGATGTCGCCTCACCACCCAACAACTTCGTAATATGCGCCGCCTTGAATTTATCCGGCACCTGCGCGCTGCCTTCATTGATGTCGTCGATGCACACCGGCAAAATAAACACCGCACCATCGGCCATGTTGCGGGTGCGGTCGATTGCGTAACTCCATTCGCGGCGAAAGTACGCCTCCAGCCGCCGCTCGGTGTTGGCGGAGATGATCGGGATGAAGTACGCGCAGCGTGAAATATTTTTCTGGATTTTGCGGTCGTAATCGTCGCCGCTTTCCAGCCGTTCCATATCAAACCAGACCTTGAGTCCGGCCTGATCGAGTGCCGCTTTGAGGGTGTGAACGGCGGGCAAATCTTCACGCGCGTAGCTGATGAATACCGCGTTATCGGGCATCTCGCGTTCGGGCGGCAGGAAGCGCGCCGGTTGATCGAGCGCGACCACATTATTTTTTCCATTGCGCGCCATCCAGCGTTTATGCAGCTCCGCGACAAAATCTTCCGCGCCCGTGTACACGCGCGTGCGCAAACTTACCTGCTGCAAAAACGCCATCAAGCGCACGTCCGATCCCGAGTGATCGTCCGCCAGCACTTCGCCGACATCGCGCGGATCCGACAAGCGCCGCCGCTTAGCCATGCGCAAAAATAATCGCACCAGCCAATTGGAAAAATTGCTGCCGATCAGCAGGAGATGGTTGTATTCGAGCTCGTGAAAAAGTTTCTCCGGCGTGAGGTGTTCGCTTTGCAGCGCACAAACGAATTCGAGCGTGTCTTCATCCGAAATCACATACGTCGG
>JANPBQ010000234.1:0-3228 GCA_031430555.1 Betaproteobacteria bacterium | reverse complement strand
CGCCCCCGGCAATACCAACTTCACCCCGGCGGCGGCGCAAATATAGGGCAGGCCCCAGGCGTTGACATGAAACATCGGCACCACCGGCAACACCACGTCTTTCGAGGTCAGGCAAAACGCGTCGGCCGTCATCGCACCCATCGTGTGAATCACAGTTGATCGGTGCGAGTACAACACGCCTTTCGGGTTGCCGGTCGTGCCCGAGGTATAGCAAAGGCTTGATGGCGTCAGCTCGTCGAATTCGGGCCACGCAAACTCTTCCGATTCGACCGCGAGCAACTCTTCGTAGCAGATGAGATTCGGCAATTTGACCTGCGGCATATGCGCGCGATCCGTCATCGCGACGAAGCCCTTCACGGAAGTGAACGTGGGGGCGAGTTTTTCCAGCAACGGCGCAAAGCTTGTGTCGAAGAAAATATATTGATCGTCAGCGTGGTTGACGATGTAGGCAAGTTGCTCTGGAAACAGCCGCGGGTTGATTGTATGTATCACGGCACCCATACCTGAGACGCCGTAATACAACTCGAAATGCCGAAAGCCATTCCAGGCGATCGTGCCGATGCGTTCGCCGCGCACCACCCCCAGCCGCGCGAGCGCATTGGCGAGGCGTTTTGCGCGCTTGGCGGTCTCGCCATAATTGGTCCGGTGCAACTCGAAGCCGGAACCACCCTCAATGGTGCGCGAAACGATTTCCGTGTCCGCGTGGTAGCGCGCCGCGTGATCAATCAGCGACGAAATCAGCAGCGGACGATTCATCATGCTGGACAGCATGCACGGTCTCCCCAGAATATATGTCGACATATTCTGTCACAGGACCGTGCAGGAAATCGCCGTGAGGATTTTCGTCGGATTCCAGAACGCTGAATTGGCGTTGCGCTGGGGCACGGCAATGCGCCAAGCCGATATTGTTTGGCTCCGTTACAAAATCAGTAAAGCGCTGCCACGCCCGGCTGCGGCGCAAACGCAAGCGACCATTGATCGACTTCCGGTGGCATTGAGAACGTCACGCGGTCTTGCAGAAAATCAACCGTCGCAGTGATGACACTCTTGTCGCGCAATACTTTACGGTGACCAAGGCCGAAGGTGCGCTTGAAACGCGCGTCTGGCCAGGCGCGCGCGACGGCCAAACCGCTTTCAATGCGCACATCGCGGTCGTTGGCGTCGTGAATGACCAATGTCTTCGCCGTCATCGATTCGACGGCGCGCGGCATTTCAAACTCGTCCCACGCCACGCCGATCTTCTGCTCGAGCCGCCACTGCATCGCGGCGCGGATGCGCTCGGACAATCCCAATGTCTTCGCGAAGAACCGCGAGTAACGCACCAACGACGCAGGCGGTGCGATCTGTACGACGCGGATGTTGTCCAGGTGTTTGAGTTCGCCGCGCAGTGCGATGCCGATGCCCGCACAGCCGAGCGAATGCCCGAGGAATCCGGCGATGACGATGCCCTGGCGTTCGAGATGATTCGCCACCGCCGCGACACCCTTGGCGAAATCGGTGATAGGCGCCTCGACGCCTTCCGAATAGCCGTGGCTCACATGATCGAACAGCACGACCTGATACCCCGCCGCAGTCAATGCCGGCACGAATTCTCGAAACTGTGCGCCGCGCCCGCCCCAGCCGTGGCTCGCAATGATGGCGGGGTCGGTGGAATTTCCAAAGCGCCACGCTGCGAGTTTGCCGAGTGGTGAGGCAATGCTCAGGCGCGTGCCGTGCGCGAGCGTCTGCAATTCGCGCGGTGTATGCAAAATGCGCGGCGGCGTGATGAACCACTGCGTCGCTTTGCGTGCCGTCCATGCGGGTGCGACAAGCGCGGCAAGCGAGACGCCGGCGCGCGCCGCCGCCATCGACAAATGAATACGAACGGTCGTGCTATTAAAGGGCAATGAAAGTGTGTGAGCCATGATGGATTCCTTTGACTAACGAGGGGTGGGTCGTGCGACCGTTTTTTGTTTCGCAGGCGCAGCGAAGGATTTGGCGACCGGTTTCATCACGTCGACTGACGCAGGTCCGCTCACCATCGCCGACGCAAACAAGCGATCAAACGCTTTCCTCGCGCGGACATTCGCGTGTGCGTCGCGAAACAAATTCCGTGAACGGTAACAGGACGCGAGAATGCCAAAAAATTCAAAAGCCATTTGCTCGGGATCGCAATCGGCCGCGAATTCTCCCGTGTCGATGGTCATCTGAATGGATTTCACAAGGCTCGATTGCATGCGTTGCATGTGGGTGAGCAATGCATCGCGCACGGCGCCCGGTTTATCGTCGAACTCCGTGATCGCCGTCATCATCGGGCAACCCGATAAATCACAACGGGCCGTCCACAACAGCCAGTTGTCGCACATCGCATTCAGGCGCCGCAAACCGCGCGGCTCGGCGAGCGCGGGAAAGGTGGTCACCTCGTTGAAGCGGCGGATCGCCTCATCAAGCGTGGCAATTTGCAATTCTTCTTTCGAGCCGAAATGCGCGAACAAGCCACTTTTTGACATGCCGGTTTTTTCCGCGAGCGTGCCGATGGTGATGGCTTCAAAACCCGCCGCACTCGCATGGCAAAGGGCGGCCTTGAGAATGGCGGCGCGGGTTTCTTCGCCCTTGGTGGCGCGGATTGGCGTTGACGTTGCGGCGTTCATGGGTAAATAATAGAACGACTGTTCTATTTTGTCAATCTTGGCAAAGTATAGTATTGGCCGGCATTTCGAGGCATTTTGTGCTGGAACGCCGCGCCAGTGCTTGAGTTTATACTTTGGAAAATTCTATTGATCCGGCAATTAAACATGTTGAACTGACTTCAATTATTTCCTTCCCCTGCGTAGGCGGGGGGCCAAGTTTCGTAGCGGAATTGCAGAAAACTTGGATCCCCGCCTACGCGGGGAAAGGGCGCGCTTCAACATATTTAATTGCCGGTTCAATATTCACCCTGTCATCCAGTCGGAGGCCCATATGCACTAACTTAAGCGTTGGCGATCAAAAATGTTGCTGTCATCCTGAGCGTCGCGAAGGATCTGGTTCATGCGACGAGATCCTTCGCTACGCTCAGGATGACACGTTTTTTTTCGAATATGGCGGACGTAGGTTAGCGCTTGTGGTTGTTCGCCGGAACGACGGGTTTTCGGATGTACCCCTCGCGAAAACCTGCTATCGCCGCTGTTTCAACCACGCCAACAACTGCGGCGACGGCAACGCGGGGCTCATCAGAAATCCTTGCGCCAAGTCGCAGCCCATTTTTTT
>JANPBQ010000233.1:0-10050 GCA_031430555.1 Betaproteobacteria bacterium | reverse complement strand
GCTCCAATGGCACTACCTTAAGGAATTTGTGAGAGTGAGGCAGTTGGGCTGAGAGCCTCGAATCGTTATCATTTGGTTGTCGAATCCGAGAATGAAAACGAAGGAGGATCAGCCCAAATGGATACTACCAAGGTCAGGCGGTTCGGGGAACAGGTCAAGCGGTTCCGTACTCGATTTGTGCAGGGCTGCGGTGGTGCGTTGGGCAACTTGCTTGGGCAAGCAGAGCTTGAACGCTGGGTGGAGCGTCATAGCGAAGGTTGCCGCAACCGCATATACCCGCCGCTGATCACACTGGGATTGTTCATTGATCAAGTCATGAGCGCAGATCAAAGCTGCCAGGACGCGGTGGCGAGGGGCGTGAGCGCGCGGCTATCGCAAGGTGACCAGGCGTGTGGATTGAACAGCGGGCCGTATTGCAAGGCTAGACAGCGGCTGGCACCGGCGTTGCTCAAGGAACTCTGTGATGCGGTGGGGCGGCGGATGATGAAGGCGCAACCGCCGTCGTGGCGCTGGCGCGGGCGGGAAGTGAAGCTGATTGACGGCACCACGATGTCGATGCCGGATACTGCGGCCAATCAGGCGGCCTATCCGCAAGTCTCGCAGCAAAAGGTGGGCGTCGGCTTTCCGATTGTGCGGATGGTAGGAATCATCTCGTTGGGCTGCGGCGCGATTCTGGAGTGGGCGCTGGGGCCGTGCGAAGGCAAGAAAAGCGGTGAAACCTCCATGTTGTGGAACATGGGAGCGGGTCTGGGTGCCGGCGATATTGTGCTGGCGGATCGTTATTACGCCGGCTATTTCATGCTCGCCAGGCTGCTGTCCCAAGGCCTGGATGTGGTGACGCGGCAGCATCAGTTGCGACACACCCACTTCCGGCGCGGCGAGCACTTGGGCAAATGCGATCATGTGGTGCTATGGCAACGTCCCCAGCGCCCGGTGTGGATGGATCCCGCCACCTATGCGACGATGCCCGAGGTGCTGCGGTTGCGCGAATGCCGGGTTGGCGGCTGGATTCTGGTGAGCAGTCTGTGCGACGCGACCACCGTGAGCAAGAAGGATTTGCACGAACTGTACGGCTGGCGCTGGCATATCGAACTCGATTTCCGGGCGATCAAGGCGGTAATGCAGATGGATGTCTTGCGCTGCAAGACGCCGGTGATGATCGAGAAGGAAATTGCCGCGCATCTGCTGGCGTACAACCTGGTGCGCTCGGTGATGGCCCAAGCAGCGGCATTGACCACGCTGTCGCCGCGCCAGATCAGTTTCAAGGGCGCGTTGCAGCAATTGCGCGCCTTCGAGCGCAATTTGCGTCACGGCAAACACGCCATCATTGACCAAGCGCACGACTGTCTTCTGACCGGTATCGCCAGACTGAAATTGCCTCACCGGCCCGGTCGCGTGGAGCCACGTGCGCTCAAACGACGAGGCAAAAATCTGCCTTTCTTAACTCAGCCAAGAGCCAAAGAACGGGCTCGTCTGCTTGCACTTCGGCAGCGTCACATTCGGGCGTTCCATGCTTAAGGTAGTGCCATTGGGGCCGCGCTCGATATATTTGGCGGGGCGACATATTTTTGAATCCGTCAGAGCGTCTTTCATACCCTCCGCACATGTTCATGCCATCGCGCGTCTCGCCTGCGGCGCTTTGAATTTCGCCAATGTTGGCAATGCGCCGATCAACTCGCCAGCTTTCGTTTCGGCGATACGCAAATCATAAATAGTTTGCAAATTCAGCCAGAACTGCGGGCTGTTGCCGAAGAAGTGGCCAAACCGCAGCGCTGTATCGCCCGTGACGGACCGCTGCCCATTCAATATATGCGTGATTCGGTTGGTTGGCACGCCAAGTTGCCGTGCCAATTCCGCGGCGCTCATTTGTAATTCTTCCAATTGCTCGGCGAGGTGCTCGCCCGGATGGATTGCGCTGCGTCCCATGTTTCACCTCTAGTGATAGTCGATAATTTCAACGTTCGTCGGGCCGGGAGAACGATCCGGCCACTCGAAACAAATCCGCCATTGATCGTTGATGCGAATGCTGTACTGCCCCTTCCGATCCCCTTTTAAGGCCTCAAGCCGGTTACCGGGGAGACGCAAGTCGGCAAGGGTGGTCGCGGCGTCAAGTTGATCGAGCTTTAATTCGGTCTGCCGATGGATGCCTTCAAATGCTTTGACGCGTTTTCCATTTGCGAAGTTGTCCGTTCGCTTATCTCGGTAGCTCAGGATCATGATGCAACATCATGCCGGGAGTTATTCGTTACGTCAAACGTAATTTCACTGCGTGCTGTGAACATAGCAGGCTCGGGTATCCATCCATTTTGCGTGTCGATGATTTGAACTGCCGTTGGTGAATAGGCCGATCATGCTGAAAATAACGCTTACTCTGAGAGCGCCAGAAAGTTGCATCCCACTTAATGCTCGATTGCTTGCGCAACCAACCTTCACGCCGCCCGTTGCTCTGGCCGGGTCAAATCACCTATTCCAGACAGCAAGCCTGCAATGGAAATATCTTCATCGAGTTCATCCCAGTGCAGACCATTTGGGCTGATTTCAAAATTCAAACGTTGCGCAGGCGCAGCATGCAGTAAGCGCGGGAACCACGCCAGCGGGACGGCAAGAATGCGGCCATCCGATAAATCGACCCACATACTGTTGTCATCAAATCGTACGGACTTAGCGGAAGTGTTCATTCCATTTCCTTTCGATGAGATCGGCATTATGTTCGACTGCTTCAGCAAGCCCACGCAAAGTACGCGCATCGATGCCATCACTTTGCGCGACTCTTACCAACGATCTTATCCAGAATTTTGCTTCGCTACCCTAGCCATGAACACGCACATGCAAAGGCTCACGAGGTTTGTCCTCGTTTGAGTAGAAGAAAAAACGAAAGCTCTTGTATCGGAAGACGACAGGCATGGCAAATAATACAACCTGCGTTTGATGGTCGTTTGACGTGGGCCAAAGTTCAACTTATCAACGCGAAAAAAACAGCTCATCAAAGAACGCAAGTTGGAATAGGAAGTTTCGCGCTAGATCGCCCCGGCTCGAGTCCGTCGAAGGCCATTTGGCGCGGCTTTACAGGCGAAAGGGCTCCGAACGCCGCGCCAGTATTAGACTTTTAAACGGCAGTCGCTTCTGAAAGACCCGCGATCCAGCGCGCGTATAGCCGATCCGCCAGTATGCGCAATGCCACGATATTGCGGTCGAGCGAGCGCCGCATGTCCTCCGGTCGCTGCACGCTGAACGATTCCGCCACGTTTTCCGCGGCCCAGTCTGCACACCATTCCTCGATCATCGCCGGCGTCATTTCCGTGTGGCACTGCATGCCAAGCGAATTGCCGATCACGAACGCCTGATTGGCGCAGGCCTCGCCGCTCAAAATGCGCGTTGCGCCGGCGGGAACGGTGAAGGTCTCGCCATGCCATTGAAACGTGCTGATGCGCGGTGCGGCGGCGAGCGTGTCGCCGAGCCACTCGCGCGCGGTCGCATTGACTTCGGCGATGACGGGATTCCAACCGATCTCTTTCACTGGGTTCGCACTCACCACGCCGCCCAATGCCTTCGACATCAATTGCCCACCGAGACAATGGCCCAGGCACGGTTGTCCGCGTGCGATTGCAACGTGAATCGCGTCAAGCATCGGCGGAATCCACGGCAAATCATCGTTGACGCTCATCGCGCCGCCCATGAAAACCAGGCCGGAGAAAGCGGCGAGGTCGCGCGGAATCTCATCGCCCGCATCGATTCTAATCAGGCGCCATGGAATTGAATGGCGGTCGAGAAAACTGGCAAAATAGCCGGGACCATCATCGGGTGAAAAACGAAATATGGCGACGGGATTCATGTTGTGCGATTCAAGGCGCGCGTCTCAGGCAATGCGGCATTTTACGCGCGCGGTGGCCCTATGCATGTGTTTGTCTGGCGGTGCGTCATGGGCGATCAGCATAACGCTGGTCGGACTCTTTCCCGGCAAAGCGGTGGTCGTAATCAATGGCCAGGATCCACGCACCGTTTCCGTTGGCCAGAAATCGCCGGAAGGCGTCACGCTGGTCAGCACCGCATCCGCCACTGCCGTATTTGACATCGACGGCAAGCGCCAGACTTTGGAATTGGGCCAACATTTTGTTCCCGTCGGCGGCAAGACCGGCGGGTCGACGGCGATTGCCGCCGACAGCCAGGGACACCACTGGATTCTGGGTCAAATCAATGGCAAGACCACGCGATTTTTGGTCGACACCGGTGCCACCACGGTCTCACTTCCGGCAGCGTTTGCGCGGTCGGCGGGCATCGACTATCAAAAGGGCCAGCGTGGAATTCTGCAAACCGCGAACGGCCAGGCCGCGGCGTTTCGGGTCACACTGGATGCGGTTACGATCGGCGATATCACGGTCTATCAGGTCGATGCGACGGTGCTGGAGAATGGCCTCGATACCGCATTGCTCGGCATGAGTTTTCTGACCCGCACGGACATGAAACGCGATGGCGCGAATTTGGTTTTGACGAAACGTTTTTGACGCACGCCAAACAAAAAGCCCCGAATCCCGGGGCTTTTTTGCGTTGAACGTACTGGCAATTAGTCGATTGCCTTGTCCCGTTCAATCATCGCATATGCGCTGTGATTGTGAATCGACTCGAAATTCTCCGATTCCACCACATACGATTCGACCCGGGCATCCGCGTTGAGCGCGGCCGCCACATCGCGCACCAAGTCCTCGACGAATTTCGGATTATCGTAGGCGCGCTCGGTCACGAATTTTTCGTCGGGGCGCTTCAGCAAGCCATACAACTCGCACGATGCCTGTTCTTCGGCGATGCGCACCACATCCTCGATCGACAGCGGAACCGCGCCCTTGACGGAGATCGTGATGTGCGAGCGCTGGTTGTGGGCGCCGTACGCGGAAATTTCTTTGGAACATGGGCAAAGGCTGGTGACTGGCACGACGACCTTGGTGGTGATTCTTGCCACGCCCGCTTTGATGTCGCCGATGAGCGTGACCTCGTAATCGAGCAACGATTTCACGCCCGAAATCGGCGCTGCCTTTTCGATAAAGAACGGAAACTGCATCTCGATGCGGCCCTCCGTGACTTCCAGGCGTGCAACCATGCGTTGCAGCAGCGCGACCAGTGATTGCGCGGAAAACGGTTCGGCATTGGTTTCGAGGATTTCCACGAAACGCGACATGTGCGTGCCCTTGACGCTGTGCGCAAGGCGCACATTCATATCGAATACCGCCACCGAATGGCAGACGGTGCCGCTTTCGGTTTGAACCCTTATCGGATGACGCAGCGCCTTGATGCCAACGCGATCAATGGAAATCTTGCGAGTGTCTTCTGAACTTTGTACATCGGCGATAGGCAAATGTGGGTCGCGCTGATTCATGAAATGTCTTTCCGATACGGCTGCAAAGTATAGCGTCGGGACAATAGTTGAGTAAAGCAATCAACCATATGGGCGCTATTGCAGAAATATCAATCAATGCCCGCGCACGCTGCGATTCGCGGACAAAAAAAGGGCACCTTCATCAGGTGCCCTTCTTGAGACTGCCGGCCGGAATAAAGACCGGCCTGACAATCGGTTACGCGTGATACGCGGTCTCACCGTGCGATGTGATATCTAGACCTTCGCGTTCCTCATCTTCCGGAACCCGCAGCCCGACGACCATCTTGACGATAAAGAGCGATACCGCTGCCACAACGCCCGACCACACCACGCTCACGCCGACAGCTTTGGCCTGAATCATGACCTGTTCGCCAATCGAGGTGAATCCGGTGCTTGCTTTGACCCAATCCGTCACAAAGCCAGGCCCGCCGAGATCAGGCGAGACGAACACGCCTGTGAGCAAGGCACCCAAAATACCGCCGACCGCATGCACGCCAAACACGTCAAGCGAGTCATCGACCTTGAGCAGTTTCTTGAGTCCCGTGACACCCCACAGGCAAACCACACCTGCGGCGGTACCGATCACAAACGCGCCAGGAATGCCGACGTTACCCGCAGCCGGTGTGATCGCAACCAACCCCGCCACCGCGCCTGAAGCCGCACCCAACATCGAAGGCTTGCCTTTGATGAGCCACTCAGCGAGTGTCCACGAAAGCACCGCGCAGGCTGTCGCCAAAAAGGTATTGGTGAACGCGAGAACAGCCGAATTGCCAGCTTCGAGGGCCGAACCCGCATTGAAACCAAACCAGCCAAACCACAGCAGCGATGCGCCGACCATGGTCATCGTCAGGCTATGTGGTGTGAGTGCCTCCTTACCGTAGCCAATACGCTTGCCAAGAAAGTACGCAGCGACCAAGCCTGCGACACCGGCGTTGATATGCACCACCGTGCCGCCCGCAAAATCGAGCGCACCCCACTGCCACAGCAAGCCTGCCTTGGCATTTTGCGCGTCCACGACATTAGCGGCGGTGTAGGCATCCGGGCCGGGCCAGAACCAAACCATATGCGCGAGGGGCACATAGCTGAACGTGAACCAGAGCACCATGAACAGCAACACGGCACCGAACTTCATCCGTTCCGCGACCGAACCCAGGATCAGGCAGCAGGTGATTGCCGCAAACGTCGCCTGGAACGCCATGAACAGCATTTCGGGAATGACCACCCCTTTGCTGAATGTCGCCGCCATGGCAAATTCGCCTTTGGCCAGATCTGCGATGCCTTTCAAGAATAATCTGTCCGTCCCGCCGAAATAGGCGTTGCCTTCGGTGAACGCGAAGCTGTACCCATAGACCACCCACAGCACCGTGATGAGCGAAAACGTGACGAATACTTGCATCAACACCGACAGCATGTTTTTTGATCGCACCAGGCCGCCGTAGAACAATGCCAGCGCGGGCACGCTCATTAGCAGCACCAACGCGGTCGACATCAGCATCCACGCCACGTCGCCCTTGTTAGGAACCGGTGCGGGAGGCGCTGCGGCGGCGGCTGGGGCAGTACCGCTGGGTGCTCCAGCGGCGGCGGCTACAGGTGCCGCTGTCGCGGGCGCGGCAGCGGGTGCCGTGGTTGCCGGAGCCGCCACTGTCGGTGCGTCATTGGGCTTCGGATTTTCGTACTGCGCCTGCGCGCCGCCGGCAATCAGCAGGCCCGCCATCAACGCGAGCGTTGTGAATAATTTTTTCATTTGTGGGCTCCCTGGTCTACAGCGCGTCGGCGCCGGTTTCGCCGGTGCGAATGCGCACCACTTGCTCAAGATCGAACACGAAAATTTTTCCGTCGCCGATCTTGCCGGTGTTGGCGGATTTTTCGATCGCCTCGATAACCTGCTCAATCAAATCGTCCTTGACGGCCGCTTCGATTTTCACTTTCGGCAGAAAATCGACGACGTATTCCGCGCCGCGATAGAGCTCCGTGTGACCCTTCTGGCGGCCGAAGCCTTTGACTTCCGTGACCGTGATGCCTTGCACGCCGATGGCGGACAACGCTTCACGCACTTCGTCAAGCTTGAAAGGCTTGATGATGGCGGTGACCAATTTCATGCTTGTTCTCCCTTGGTATGATTGGTGTAGATGTGCCCGGCGCGGCGATGGCGCGCGCCGGTTCCGAGCGGACGATCAGAACGACTTGTTCACGAAGGCGACGAGGCGGCCCTTGCTCCAGTCTTTGCCGAGATAGGTATAGACGGCGGGATTGGCGTTGGTGTCTTTGTAATACGCACCTGCATTCCATCCGTCGCCGATGTCGTATGTCGCGCCAACTTTGAATACGGTGTAATTACCGCCGACGTATCCCTTGTAAGTCGCACGGCCAACGTGCGCGTTGACAATGACTTTCGGCATCATTTCCTGGCTCCAGTTGATCTCGGCAAAGCTTGATCCCTTAGTGCCGGGCAAGCCGAACGCATCGCTCACGATGTGTGAATACTTGGCGGAAAATGCGCCCGATGAGATGCCGACGTAAAACTCATCGGTATTGGGCTTTTTCAAAATGAGGAAACTGGTCGTTGGCAACGGCTTTTGTGTGATTTCTTCCGAGCCAACATATTCATAGCGCAGGTAGCCCAGATCGAGGGTGACGTCTTTGACGACTTCAAACTTATAGCCGCCGAACAAATCGAGTTCCACGCTGCCTTTGCCGCCCACAAATTGTGAAGCGGGTGGATTGGCGCGCTGTAGCTCTTTCTTTGTGTCTTCAATCCATTTGATGTTCGTTAAAAAAGCACCCGCATAGAATCCGCTCGCATGCGAGTAATCGAGATTCAATTGCACGGCGGGCTTTTCCGATGTCTGCGAAATGCCGCGGTACTCGTACTCGGTGTAGAGCGAGACCTTTGGCACAAAGGTATGTTCAGGTGTTGGCGCGGCTGCCGGTGCGGCGGGTGCCTGTTGCGCGCTGGCGTGCAATCCATTCAACGCGAAGAGAACCGAACCGGTCATTGCAAGTGCTTTAGCGATTTTTTTCATGTGCATACCCTGGAGGTGGTTAAAAATGAGGTGCTCGGGTAGCTATTAGCAGGTTGCATGCCATTGTTTTCGGCGTTGCATGTCACTGATTTCACAGGGGGTTTGTGGGTTGAGTGCAGGGCGCGCACCAAAAGCGGGCGGCTTTTCCCGCTCATGCACCCGTATAGCGCGAATGTCCCAACGATATCCACGCAACGCGGTCGGCACGTCGGATAAAATGCGTCACGCGCATCTCGATTCGCCCATTCGCGCCCGAAAAAATTCCATGACCAAGACTTCCTCTGCGCTCGACGCACTCACCCAACTCGCTGCCAAAGTTGATGCTGCCATCAAGGCCTCACCGGTGGCCGGGCTTGAGGCGAATGCGCGGCAGCATTTCGTTTCGCAACTCGCGAAACAGGGCTTGGTGACGCGCGAGGAATATGAAATTCAGACCGCGCTGCTGGAAAAAACCCGCGCCAAATTAAAAGCACTCGACGCGCGCATCGCGACGCTTGAAGTCGGGCACTCAACGCCCTCAAAAACATAAAGCGCTGAATGTCACTTGCCGTTCTCTATTCCCGTGCGCTGGCCGGCATGGAAGCCCCGCTTGTCACCGTTGAAGTGCATCTGGCGAATGGCTTGCCGATGTTCACGATCGTTGGCCTGCCCGAAGCGGAAGTAAAAGAGAGCAAAGATCGCGTGCGCGCCGCATTGTTGAACGCGCGATTTGAGTTTCCCGCGCGACGCATCACCGTCAATCTGGCCCCGGCCGATCTGCCGAAAGAAAGTGGTCGCTTCGATCTGCCGATTGCGCTCGGCATATTGGTGGCAAGCGGACAGATTCCCGGCGATAAATTGAAGCACTACGAATTCGCCGGAGAGCTCGCGTTAACCGGCGATTTGCGCCCCATTCGCGGTGCGCTCGCGATGACCTTCAAAGCGCACGGCGATGGTCGCGCGTTCGTGTTGCCGACTGCCTCCGCGACGGAAGCAGCATTGGTGACGGATGCGACGGTGCTCGGTGCCAAAAGCTTGTTGCAGGTTTGCGCGCATCTCGCCGGCCGCGAAAAAATTCCCGCCTTCGAGAGCATCGCCGCCGCTGGCGTTGCGCACTACGCGGACATGTCCGAAGTGAAGGGCCAGGGGCAAGCCAAACGCGCGATGGAGATCGCCGCAGCGGGGCGCCACAGCGTGCTGATGATGGGCCCGCCCGGCACCGGAAAAACCATGCTGGCCGCACGCTTCCCCGGCATTTTGCCGGCGATGACCGACGCCGAAGCACTGGAGGCCGCCGCGGTGCAGAGCCTTTCGCCTGGCGGCTTCAAAGTTGAGAATTGGAAAAAGCGCACCTTTCGAGCGCCGCATCACACCGCATCCGGCGTGGCACTGGTTGGCGGCGGCAGCAATCCGCGTCCCGGTGAAATTTCGCTCGCGCATCAGGGGGTATTGTTCTTGGATGAACTTCCCGAATTCGAACGCAATGTGTTGGAAGTGTTGCGCGAACCGTTGGAGTCCGGCCGCATCACGATTTCCCGCGCCGCGCGCCAAGCTGATTTCCCCGCCGAATTCCAATTGATCGCCGCGATGAATCCCTGTCCCTGTGGCTATTTGGGCCATTTTTTGAACAAGTGTCGTTGCACGCCGGATCAGATTTCGCGGTATCGAAGCAAGATTTCC
>JANPBQ010000232.1:0-5735 GCA_031430555.1 Betaproteobacteria bacterium | reverse complement strand
GGCACCGGCGGCGCTGGCCGAAGTGCGCGCGGAAGTGGCCGACGTGCTGCTATATCTTATCCGCATCAGCGACAAACTCGGCATCGATCCTATCGCCGCCGCGCATGAAAAAATCACCGCCAATGCGCTGAAATATCCGGTGGATAAAGCGCGCGGCAGCGCGAAGAAATATTCGGCGTTGTAGCGGAACATCGGTCAATGTCTGCTCGTCATGAAATGCAAACACCCGCACTGGCGGGCTTTTCGGAGCGAAAATGCCCGGAAAACCTCGCGGATGCTGGTGTTTGGTCGGTGGGGCATTTCTATTTACCCTGTCATTCTCGCGAACGCGGGAATCCAATTTTCGTAAACACTTGAGTTGCATCGAAAAGTGGATCCCCGCGTTCGCGAGGATAACAACAGTAATGCGGTCCTTACAGAATTTCCACCTTCCGCCCATTCGCCGCGAGCGTAGTTTCAATGAACTTCTTCCAAACGGAATCGGGCGACCAGACGCCGAGCATCTTCTTCAGCGTTTCATCGACCGGCGCATTTTCGTGAATGACGCGGAACAGAAACGTGAACGCCGAGCCGCGCAGATTCACCTGGCAATGGACCCACACATTTTTCTTCGAGGCCGACTTCATCGCGTCGACAAACACGCGGAAATCCTCCGCGCTCGGTTCGCCGAAGTTGACCGGGATATTCAGATATACGATGCCTTGCCTGCCGACAATGCCGCCTTCGTTGTCGATCGATCCCTGCGACTGCGGCGGCGCGAGGTTGATCACCATTTCAACGCCGGCCGCCTTCGCGCGCGCAAGGAAGTCGCGGCTGGGTTGCGCGGAGGAGGTCAGCCCATCTCGCCACTTCACCAGATTATCGGGGTCGCCTTTTTCCGCGGCGGCATTCGATGCGATGAAAGCAATCGTTGCGGTGGTCGCGAGCAGCCAGAGTCGGAACGGTGAATAAGTAGCGCTACGAGCAATGTTCATTGTGAGTCCTCGCCTGATAATCCGCGTATTCTGGCACGATCGCACGAGGACGAAATTGTCGTCGCCGCTGCGTGTAATGCGGTCGCTCGGCGCACACGGGTCGGCGCGATGTCGGCGCCGCTTTATGTTGATGATCGCAACAATGGGGAAAAGGGGGATTACCAATGCACACGAGAAGTTTAGGGCGAAATAGTTTTCGGACGCGATGCATGGCGTGGCTGTTGGCGTCGTTATGGTGTTGCGCCGCCCAGGCGCAGACCTACCCTGCCAAACCAGTGCGTATCATCGTGCCGTTTGCGGCGGGCGGCCCAGCCGATATTTACGCGCGCGCCATCGGCCAAAAGTTGCAGGACTCGCTCGGGCAGACGTTTGTCATCGACGATCGGCCCGGTGCCGGCGCAGTCATCGGCACGGAGGCGGCAGCGAAGACCCCCGCCGATGGCTACACACTGTTGATGATGTCGAACACGCATACGGTCAACGAGTCGCTGTTGAAAATAAAGCCATACGACTTGCTGCGCGATTTCACGCCGGTGGCGGCGGTGAATTATTCGGATCTGGTGATGGTCGTTCATCCGTCCGTTCAGGCCAGCACGCTGAAAGAATTTATCGACCTCGCCAAAGCAAAACCGGGCACGCTGAACTATGCGTCATCCGGCCCCGGCACGCCGTATCACATGGCGGGTGAGCTGTTCAAATCGATGGCCGGCGTCGATGTCGTGCATGTGCCCTATAAAGGCAGCGCCGGGGCGCGCACCGATGTGATGGGCGGCCAGGTGCAGATGATGTTCGACGCCGTGACCACCATGGCACCGCTGGTGCGCAGCGGCAAGCTGCGCGCGCTGGGCACCACCGGCCTTGCGCGCTCGCGTGTGCTGACGGATGTGCCGACGGTGGCGGAGGCCGGTGTGCCGCAATACGAGGCGACCATTTGGCTCGGCATCATGGCCCCGGCGGGCACACCGAAAGCCATCGTCGATAAACTCAATGCAGAGATCAACAAAGTTCTTGCGAACACCGAGGTCAAAGACGCTTGGGGCAAACAAGGCGCCATCACGATGAGCATGTCGCCGGAGCAATTCGGCAAACACTTGCGCGCCGATATTGAAAAGTGGGCACGCATCGTGAAATCGGCGGCGATCAATGTCGATTAGCACGCCGGGCATTCTGAATGTACTAAGCGCGGGTGCGGCCAAAGCGGTGGTCGAAAATCTGGCGGCACGGTTCACATCGCAAACCGGCGTGAAAATCAACGCGGCTTACGGTGCGGTGGGTGCGATGCAAGAGCAGCTTAAGCAGGGCGCACCATGCGATGTGATCATTCTTACCGATACGCAAATTGCGGCATTGATCAATGCCGGCGGCACGGTCGCGGGGACGGCGCGAGCGCTCGGCGCGGTGTATACCGGCGCCGGCGTACGCACCAATGATGCGATCCCCGACATTTCCACGGCATCGGCGCTGCGCGAAACTTTGCTTGCCGCCGATGGAGTTTTCTTTCCGGATCCGGTGAAAGCCACGGCCGGGATTCATTTCGCCAACGTAGTTGATCGGCTCGGCATTGCCGAGGCAATTGCGACGCGCTTGATGCCTTTCCCCGCCGGGGCAATCGCCATGCGCGCGATGGCGGAATCAATATTGCCCCGCGTCATCGGCTGCACGCAAATCACCGAGATTCTCTACACGCCCGGCATATCGCTGGTGGCCGCATTGCCGAAGGAATTCGAACTTGCGACCGTGTATTCTGTCGCCGTCTGCGCGTCGGCGGCGGACGATGCGTTCGCCCATCGGTTTGCGGCGTTGCTGGGCGGCGCAGCGTCGGCGGCATTGCGAGTTGGCGCAGGATTCGAAGCGGTCGAGTAATCTTGCTGTGAATGCGTGGGTGTGCGCAATGGGCAGTGGGAATTGGCAAGGAGGAATTCAATGGGCAAGTCGCGGCTTGAAGCATTCAGCGATGGCGTCATCGCCATCATCATCACGATCATGGTGCTGGAAATGAAAGTGCCGCACACGACCGAGCTTGCCGGCCTCGCGCCGCTGGGGCCGGTGTTCTTCAGCTACGTGCTGAGCTTTGTGCATGTCGGCATTTACTGGAACAATCATCACCATTTGCTGCATGCGATGCAGCGTGTCAATGGCGGCATTTTGTGGGCCAACCTGCATCTGCTGTTTTGGTTGTCGCTGATGCCATTTGTCACCGGCTGGATGGGCGAGAACCATTTCGCCCCGGTGCCGACCGCGCTGTATGGCGTCGTGCTGTTGATGTCGGGGGTCGCCTATTACGTATTGTCGCGAGTCATCATCGCGCACCATGGGCCGGATTCCGTGCTCGCGCGCGCCATCGGTGGCGATCGCAAAGGCCAACTTTCGATGGTGCTGTATGTGGCCGCCATCGCCAGCACTTTCTTTCACACCTGGATTGCGCTGGCGCTATACGTTTCGGTCGCGCTGATGTGGCTGGTGCCGGATCGACGCATCGAAAAAGTGATGGCGAAACACGACGAGTCGCCGAAGTGATCGGCGCGCGCGGCGGCGCGTGGCGTTGAAGGAGGCTACGTGCGCATTCTGCTGGAACTTTGCTACATCGTCGGGTTGCTGATGTTTCTCTACCTCGGCGGCGCGGGTGCCTATGAATTGTTGGGGCGCCGCAAATGGCGCGCATCGTTGCTGATCGCCGGCGCGCTGCTTTGGGTCGTGACGACGTTCATGGTGTTCGGCATTTTGCGCGCCACGCTGCTGTTTCCAGTGGTGGCGCCGGCCTATCTCGCCGCATCATTTTTCCTCGCGCGCAAAGTGCACGACGAACTTGGCAAACCGGATATTCGATGATGGCCGCATAATCACATTCACGAATCAACTCCCGATCCGATCGGGACTAAGGAAACCATCATGGCCTCAGCCCCCCGCAGCGACGTGCAGAACATGGCGCTATTTTGCGATTTTGAAAATGTGGCGCTCGGCGTTCGCGACGCAAAGTATGCGGAATTCGATATCCGCAAAGTGCTCGAGCGTTTGCTCGTCAAGGGCGACATCGTCGTCAAGAAGGCCTATTGCGACTGGGAACGTTACAAGGATTTCAAGAAGAGCATGCACGAAGCCGCGTTCGAGTTGATCGAGATTCCGCATGTGCGCCAATCCGGCAAGAATTCGGCCGACATCCGCATGGTGGTCGACGCGCTCGATCTTTGCTACACCAAAGCGCACGTCGATGCGTTTGTCATCATCAGCGGCGATTCCGATTTTTCGCCTTTGGTCAGCAAGCTCAGAGAGAACAACAAAACCGTGATCGGCGTCGGCGTGCGCAGCTCGACCTCGGATCTGCTGGTGGCCAATTGCGATGAATTCATTTTCTACGATGAACTGGTGAAGGCCGGCGAAGCGCGCAAGAAGGCGAGCGCGAAAAAGCAGGCCGATGCGGCGTCGAAAAAAACCGCCGACGCGGAAACGAAAAAACCCAAGGATCAGTCGGCGAGAAAATCCACCGACCGCAAGCCGGTCGCCGACGATCATGGTGTGGATACGTCCGACGACGCGAGGCGGATCGAGGCGATCGAAATGGTGATGGATACAGTTGAGGCGCTGCTGAGCGAGAAGGATCTCGACTACGTGCACGCTTCCAACGTGAAGAACGCGCTGAAGCGCCGGCGGCCTGATTTTGTCGAGTCCGCCTACGGCTACAAGGCGTTTGGCAAGATTCTCGAGGACGCGGAGAAGCGTGGACTGCTGGAGATTCACCGGCTGGGGCAGGCGGTCTCGGTCTCGCTGCCGCGCTGACCGCTTTTCGACGAGCGTCGACGCGAGAGCGCTATGCCGCGCGCTTCAATTTGGCCGCGTGCTCGCGCAGGAACGGCACCAGCTCCGCCTCAGGCAACGCGCGCGCGCAATAGAAGCCCTGAAACTCGTCGCAGCCCTCGGCCTGCAGCAACGCGAGTTGCTCTTGGCGCTCGACGCCTTCGGCGATCACGTTCATGTTCAAACTGTGCGCCATCGCGATGACGGCGCGGGTGATGGCGACATCATCGAGGTTGTGCGGCAGATCGCGTACAAAACTCTGATCAACCTTCAGCGTGTGCACCGGAAACTGCTTCAGGTAGGCGAGCGACGAGTAGCCGGTACCGAAATCGTCGATGGCGAGACGAATGCCGATCGCGCGCAACTCATCCATCAGCTTGGTCGCGCGTTCGGGATTTTGCATCACCATGCTTTCGGTGATTTCGAGCTCGAACAATTCCGGCTTGCGCCCCGTCGCTTTCAGCGCGGCGGCGCATTCGCGGACGAACTCCGGGTGCATCAATTGCGACCCCGACAAATTGATCGACATGATCATCGGGGGAATGCCCATCTCTTCCCACGCCTTGGCGCGCGCGCACACTTCGCCGAGCGTCCACTTGCCGATGGCGATGATGAGGCCGGTTTCTTCGGCGAGCGGAATGAACCGATCGGGGGAGACCAGGCCGAGTTCCGGATGCTCCCAGCGGATCAGCGCTTCCACGCCGGTGACGCGGCCGGAAACGATGTCGATCTTCGGCTGGTAGTGCATGCGGAAGCGATTTTCTTCCAGCGCGCGCCGCAGCGCGACCTCCAATTGATATTTCTCAGCCGCGTGATCGCTCATGCTCGAGGAAAAAACACAGAACTGTTTGCGGCCCAGCACCTTCGCCTGATACATCGCGATATCGGCATTGGCAAGCAGCGTGGGGCCATCTTTGCCATCGGTCGGATAAACGCAGACACCAATGCTCGCCGATAAGTTGACTTCGT
>JANPBQ010000231.1:0-13259 GCA_031430555.1 Betaproteobacteria bacterium | reverse complement strand
CAAATTACACACAGGCCGAACTGAACGTGATCGCCGAGAAGCTCAACAACCGGCTGCGTGAATGTCTAGGCTGGCGAACACCAAACGAAGTCTGGGCAGAGATGGTAAAGAAAACGTTGCACTAAAATCCTGAGCGCGCCTTCCGTCCACACAAACTCAAGTATCTACGCCACTCTTGAGCCGCAATTGCCTAAAACGCCGCGCCAGTGCTGGACTTTGTCAATTCAATACGTCATGCACGCCGCATTCAATAACCCCGCCGCAATCGACATCGCGCCGAGGAAAAAGCCCGGCGCGGTCTTGCCGGCAGGGATATCGACCACGATAGTCGGCAAGGCGATACGCGCGATGACGAAGACGAGCAGTTGAATCGCGAGCGCCAAAAATCCCCAGATCGCCATATCGATCGGGTTGACGCTGTACTCGACCGCGTTGGCAAGCGGAATCACCATACCGATGATGGCACCGGAGAGGCTGAACGCGGCGGCCATGTTGTTGTCGCGGATGAGCGCGATCTCGCGGTAGGGCGTGATCCTCACGTAGATCGCCACAAACACCGACAGCAATACGCCGGAGATCGCGAGATAAAGCAGGAAATCGTCGAAGCCACCGAACGATTCCAGGATTTGATATTGGGTCATGTTTTTTCCTCTTCTGTGCGTCGAGCAATGCGTCAAATAAAGTAATGCGGCAAAAAGCGGCTGGTGTTTTTGGTGACAGGCGATTCATCTTCGCGGATGCCGATACCGGCCGCCTCGTCGCCAATGATCCAGCTGCCGATCACGGTGTGGCTGCCCGCATACACTGGCAACGGATGATAGGCCTGATAGATGAATCCCTCTGCGCCGTATTCGCCGGGGATCGCGATCTCGCCTTTATCCGTGGTGATGGTGACATTGGCCCCTTCGCGCGAGAGGATCGGCTTTTTCACGAAATCGGTCGCGAATTTTTGCGGCTCATAGAACGTCGGCAACAAATTGGGATGTCCCGGATTCAGTTGCCACAGCACCGGCAGAATCGCCTTGTTGGACAACAGCATTTTCCACGCCGGCTCAATTGTGCGCAGGCTGCTATTCAGCAAATTCATGCCGAACGCTTCGCGCACCATCCATTCCCAGGGGTAGAGCTTGAAGAGCGACTGGATTTCATTATTCTCATGGTCGGCGAATTTCTTCGCGACCGCGTCCCAGCCGATATCGGCGATGTCGATGAATTTCGCGGTGATGCCGGCTTGCGTCGCGACATCGCACAGATAATCGAGATTGCCGACATCCTCTTCGGATTCACCGACGCAGGCGAAATGCACCGTCTTTGACGGCAACTCCTCGGCGATTTCTTTCCAGCGTTCAATCAATTTCTCATGCAGGCTGTTGAATTGATCTGCGCGCGGCTCGCCTGGCAACACCGCGTCCTGCAACCAATACCATTGCGCCACACTCGCTTCAATCAACGAGGTCGGCGTGTCGGCGTTGTACTCAAGCATTTTCGGCGGCCCATTGCCATCCCAGGAAAAATCGAAACGACCGAACAAGGTAGCCTCATCGTTGTTCCATGAGTGCTCGATCATCGGCACGAATTCGCGCGGGATCGCGAAGCGTTCGTAGTCACCGGTTTTGATGACATGGCCGGCGGCATCCACACACAATTCATGCAATGCCTCGGTCGCGGCTTCCAGCGTATCGATTTCGGCGGAACTGAATTGGTAGCAGGCGCGCTCATCCCAATAGATGCCATCGATGGAGTGAAACGAAAACCCCACCGCCTCCATTTTCTGTGGCCAGTCGGGGCGGGGAACCATGTTTCTTCGAATCATCGATAAACCTGCCGCAGGGAAATCTTGTCGCCCCGGCGTAGGCCGGGGTCCAAGTTCTGCATCGCTAAATTGGATACCGGCCTACGCCGGGGCGACAAAAAGACGATTGCGCCAAGAAAAGCCGTCGCGATGCATTGCGCATTTTCAGGAAGTAGAAAATCGACACCACGTTTCATTTCGCTTCATCCAGAATCTTGTACATGTAAGTCGTCGGCACGAACCCACCCGAGTTGCCGATGGCGAATTTCGGAATCACGCCGGCCGCTTGATAGCCCATCGCTTCGTACAATTTCTGTCCCGCGCTGTGGGTTTCGGTGTCGAGCACCAACAAGGAACGGGTGCACTCGCGCGCATGTTGCTCCACGGCGCGCATCAACGCGCCGCCCAAACCCCTGCGCCGGGCGGACGAATGCACCAGCACTTTCTGCACCTCGGCACGATGCCGACCGTTGGGTTTTCCACAAAAGGAGAGTTGCGCCGAGGCGATGATGCGCTCATCGCGCTTGACCGCGAATAGTGCCAGCGCACCTGCGGCGATCTCATCCGCAATGCCGCGCCAATATGATTGGATCATTGCTAAATCGACAGGCAGCACATAACCGACCGACGCGCCGTTGACGACGGCATCGGTAAGCAGCGCCGTGAGCGCGTCGATATCTTCGACCGACAGCGAGGACAGTGGTGCGACGTCGCTCATTTCAGCCCGATGATGAAACGCCGCTACCACCGAATCCACCCCGGCTCACGCTGGAACTGCCGATGGTTCTACCGGAACGCGACGCCGACGAGCCGCCGCTATAAGAATAGGGCCGACCATAATAGTGCGTGGTGGCCGCGTTGCCGGTGGGGCGATCATAGGCGGGCTCGCAATCGGTGGGCGTGTTGCCCCAGTCGGCAAGACAATCGGCCTTGCTCGCATACACGTCACGGCGGACGTCTTCTTTGGAGCAGCCACTGAGACCCGCCGTCAGCGCGGCCGCGCCGATCAGCACGAGCGTGACATGGCCACTGGATTTTCGGATGCGCTTCAACATATCAACGCCCTCGGAACACGCGAAAACACTATCTTAGCCGATGCGGGAGTGGGTAGAAAACCGGTGCGATCGCTATTCGGCGACGACGAGCGCGTCGCGGCTATAAGCGGGATGCGTAAACAAGGCGCAATGCGTTTCGCCTTCGTAATAGCGGCGATCGCCGATATGCCGCTCCGCGAGCCGCTCATCGACATCCCTGGTGCCAAGCGTGCGCGGATCAAGCGTATCGGATGCCACCGCGAAGCCCCATGTTGCCCCATACGCAGGGATATGCACGAAAAACGGCGCAACGATTTTGTACACATCACGCAACTGATTTATGCCGAGAGTGAAGCGTTCGGGATGAAAAAAGGGCGAGCCCAAATGCATGACCAGCGCGCCGCCATCGCGCAATGCGCGCCGGCAATCGGCGTAAAACGCGGGCGTGTACAACGCATCCGCCGCGCCGCCGGGATCGGTCAGATCGAGCACAATCAGGTCCCATTCGCTGCCTGACCCGTGCAAGAAATCGAACCCATCGCCGATGCGGATGTCCACCCGCACGTCGTCGAGTGCGCCACGATGCACGGTGTGAAAGTGTTTCTTCGCGATTTCCACCACGCCGGCATCCAGCTCCGCGATGACGATTTTCTCAATTGATGGATGCTTGAGCATTTCTTCGGCGGAACCGCCATCGCCGCCACCGATGATCAGCACCCGTTTCGGTGCCGGATGGGTAATGGCCGCCGGATGAATCAGATTCTCGTGATAGAAAAATTCGTCGCGCTCACTCAACATGTTGGCGCCGTCGATGCGCATCAGTTTGCCGAGTGCGGGCGTGTCGAATATTTCGATCAATTGATGCGGCGAGCGGTACGAATCGATCAGTGTGCCCTCGAAATACACGCCTGAGTCCGCGTTGAGTGCTTCGAAGAGCCGCACGGTCGTTCTATGCCGCGATCGCGGCAATGGGGCTTTCGGGGAGTTCCTTGCCGCGCCACACCCGCTCGATCACGATGGCGGCGGGCCGCAATGCGTCGCTCATGCGCTGAAACAGTTGCTCCGCCTTCGCGCTGTTGTCGATGGTGACGTTGCACACATACACATCCAGCGTGGCCTGACCGCGTTCCGGCCAGGTGTGAATCGCGAGATGCGATTCCGCCAAAATCACCGCCCCCGTCGCGCCGCCGATCTGCGTGGCATTGGCCCCTTTGAACTGATAAAAGTGTTCGCCCAACACCGTGAGCCCGGCCTCGTGGCACGCTTTCACGCAGAGCACCCGCAATGCGTCGGCGGATTCGAGAAATTCGTCGGCCGCGCAGTGATGCATGTCGCCGATGATATGGAGGCCCTTCATATGGCGAATTCCTGAAAAGAGTCTTGCGCGATTGCCATAAAAGTAGCAACGAAAAAACGCGGGATAAATAGGCAGAGAGGCGGGGTCATAAATTATAATCTGCCTACTGTTCATCGCAGTCCGTCGCTTCATCTCTGATCCCATCGTTTTCACCTACCTGTCCCCATGACCACTCCGTCCCGTACCACCCTTGCCAACGCCATCCGCGCACTCTCGATGGACGCCGTCCAGAAAGCCAATTCCGGACACCCCGGCGCGCCAATGGGCATGGCCGACATTGCCGAAGTGCTGTGGCGCGATCATCTGAAGCACAACCCGAAAAATCCGCAGTGGATGGATCGCGACCGATTTGTTCTCTCCAACGGCCATGGCTCGATGCTGATGTATTCCTTGTTGCATCTGACGGGCTACGACTTGTCGATGGACGAGATCAAGAATTTCCGGCAACTGCATTCCAAAACACCGGGGCACCCCGAAGTCGGCATCACGCCGGGTGTCGAAACCACCACCGGGCCGCTCGGTCAAGGACTGGCGAATGCGGTCGGCATGGCGTTCGCCGAACGCGAACTCGCGCGCACATTCAATATCGATGGCTTCGATGTGGTCGATCATCACACCTATGTTTTCCTGGGTGATGGCTGCATGATGGAGGGCATTTCGCATGAAGTGTGCAGCCTCGCCGGCACGCTGGGTTTGGGCAAGCTGATCGCGTTCTACGACGACAACGGCATTTCGATCGACGGCAAAGTCGAGGGCTGGTTTCGCGACAACACGCCAATGCGTTTTGCCGCCTATGGCTGGAACGTGATTCCCAATGTGAACGGTCATGACGCCTCGCAAATCGACGCCGCGATTCGCGAAGCGAAAAGTGAACTGCATAAACCGACCCTGATCTGCTGCAAAACCGTGATCGGCAAAGGCTCCCCCAATCTGGCGGGAACCGACAAAGTCCACGGCGCCGCACTCGGCGAAAAAGAAATTGCCGCGACGCGCGAAGCGATCGGCTGGACCTACCCGCCCTTTGAGATACCGCGCGATATTTACGATGCCTGGGATCAAACCCACAAAGGGGCTGCGCTGGAAGCGAAATGGCATGCGACGTTCTTAGCTTATGCGCAACATTTTCCTAAGCGCGCCGCCGAATTGAAGCGCCGCATGGCAAGCGATTTGCCGGCCGATTTCGCCGACATCGCGCGCGCGGCACTCGCCGCCGCGAACGAAAAGGCCGAAACCGTCGCCACTCGCAAAGCTTCGCAACTCGCGATCGAAAAATTCGCGGCGAGATTGCCTGAAATGATCGGCGGCTCGGCCGATTTAACCGGATCGAATCTCACCAACTGGAGCGGCACGAAAGCGCTTTCGGCCAAGCACGGCGGCAACTACATCAACTACGGCGTTCGCGAATTCGGCATGACGGCGATTGCGAGTGGCGTGGCACTTCACGGTGGCTTCATTCCCTACACCGGCACTTTCCTGACTTTCAGTGACTACTCGCGCAACGGTTTGCGGATGGCCGCGCTGATGAAGCTCCGAAATATTTCAGTCTTCACGCATGATTCCATCGGCCTCGGTGAAGACGGCCCGACCCATCAATCGGTCGAACATATCGCCTCGCTGCGGTTGATCCCGAATATGGACGTGTGGCGGCCCTGCGATACGGTGGAAGCGGTAGCCGCATGGCAGCACGCGCTGGCCCGCAAAGACGGCCCGACGGCGCTGATCTTTTCGCGGCAGAATTCGGCGTTTCAACAACGCGATGCGGCGACGATTGAAAACGTCGCGCGCGGCGGCTATGTACTTTCAAAAGAAGGCAGCACATTGAAGGCGGTATTGATCGCCACCGGCACCGAAGTCGCACTTGCGGTGGACGCGCAGAAAAAACTGGCCGACGAGGGTGTTCATGTGCGCATCGTGTCGATGCCATCGTGTTTCGTGTTCGACCGACAGAATGCGGCGTACAAAGCGGGCGTGCTGCCGAAGGGTGTTGCGCGTATCGCGATTGAAGCGGGTGTCACTGACTATTGGCGCAAGTATGTGGGCCTGGAAGGCGCCGTGATCGGTATCGATACGTTCGGCGAGTCGGCACCGGCGGGAGTGTTGTATAAACATTTTGGGATTACGGTGGAAACGATTGTTGCGGCGGTGAAGAAACTGTAAGTTTTGGAACGCAGACACGACCAATAACGCGGTGTCGATCGCGACATCCGACCCACTCCGGTCGACGTAGAGGATTCAATCCACTATCATCGTCGTCAATCCAATTTCGAATATCAGCATGCATCAAACCCTTCACCTGATGAAATCGCGCGGTTTCCCGCATCTGCGGCGTAAAGCGCTGGAAGCATTGCAGGTGAACCTCGGCTATAAATGCAATCAGGCGTGCTTCCATTGCCACGTCAACGCAAGCCCGGATCGCAAGGAGATGATGTCGGGTGAAACGATCGATGACGTGATCGCGTTCATGCGCGCGAGCGGCGTGACCACACTCGATCTCACCGGTGGCGCGCCGGAATTGAACGAGCATTTTTGCCGACTGGTTGTTGCGGCGCGTGCGATGAACGTGCGCGTGATCGACCGCTGCAATCTCACCATTCTCGGCGAACCGGGGCAGGAAGAATTAGCCGATTTTCTGGCCGCGCAGCATGTGGAAATATCCGCCTCTCTACCCTGTTACTCCCAGGATAATGTCGACAAACAACGCGGCGAAGGCGTGTTTGAGAAATCGATCGAAGGCCTGAAAAAACTCAACGCGCTCGGTTATGGTCAGCCTGGCTCAGGGCTGGTGTTGAACCTCGTCTACAACCCGCAAGGGCCGAAGTTGCCGCCCGCGCAGGAACAACTCGAAGCCGATTACCACCGCCTGCTGAAAGATAATTTCGGCATCGTCTTCAACCATCTTTTCACCATCACCAACATGCCGATCCAGCGTTTCGGCTCGACCCTGATTTCCAAAGGCCAATTCGAGCCGTACATGGATTTGCTGGTGGCGTCGTTTCAGGCGCACAACTTGGACAGCGTGATGTGCCGTTCATTGCTCTCCGTCGACTATCTTGGCTACGTGTACGACTGCGATTTCAACCAAATGCTCGGGCTGCCGTTGCAGCACGACGGACGCCTGAAAACGCATCTCAATGATCTGCTCGCGGTCGATTTGCTCGGCAATCCGATCGTCGTCAAAGATCATTGCTATGGCTGCACGGCGGGGCAGGGATCGTCCTGCGGTGGCGCACTGGAGAGCGATGGCAATGTGATACGCGCGTTGGCGGCGGCCGAATAGCAATCTCTAGCACTGTCGCGGTTCTCCAGATGTTTTCGCCCTGAAAGGCGCGCCGATAAATGACCCCCGGCCGCATCTGCCCGCTGCACTACCGCTACCCGCCATCGGTATTCAATCGCGATGCCGACATCCGCGCCGAGACGATTTACGTCATCGGCGGCCTGTACGGCAATCGATCCGCGCTGGACGCAATCCTTGCCCTTGCGGCACAGGAAGTGATCCCGCCCACGCTGGTATTCAATGGCGATTTCAACTGGTTCAACATCGACACTGCCGGCTTCAAAGCGGTCAATGATGAAGTCCTGAAACACGCGGCACTACGCGGCAATGTCGAGACCGAGCTCGCCGTCGACGCGGATGAGGCCGGTTGTGGTTGCGCGTATCCGGATTACGTCGATGACATCGATGTCGAGCGATCAAACGAAATCATGCGCGCGCTGCGAAAAACGGCACGACAATTCCCCGGGCTTTCGCAAGCGGCGTCGCAATTGCCGATGCACGCCGTCGCAGAAGTCGGCGGGCAGCGATTCGGCATCGTCCATGGCGACGCCGAGTCGCTTTCGGGCTGGCGTTTCGCGCATGACGCGTTGCACGAGACAGCGAACATCGAATGGCTGAAAAAAGTCTGCGGCGATGCGCGCCTCGCGGGTTTTGCCTCCAGTCATACCTGCCTGCCGACGTTTCGACGATACACGCGTGCGGAAGTGACCGTTTTCGTCATCAACAACGGTGCCGCCGGCATGCCGAATTTTTCGCACACGCAATACGGATTAATTTCGCGCATCTCGATTCATCCTGCGCAAGAGGGTCTCGCGCAATACGGCGCGGCGCTCAATGGTGTGCACATCGATGCGCTGCCGGTGCATTATGATCACGCACAATTCACCCGCGATTTCCTCGCCCAATGGCCGCCCGGCTCGCCCGCGCACGATAGCTACTTCAAACGCATTGTCGATGGCCCCGCCTTTGCCTCGCCACATGCGTTGGGGCTGATCCGCGCGCCTTCCTTCTGCGCATAGGCAGCGTTGAATGGTGTCGGTCGGCCTTTGGCGCTGGATCGCGTAATAGACCTTTCTCCGCCATCCATGCGGCGTTTTTGACAAAGGCTTGCCGTTTGCCCGCCACGGGGTTACCGTTCCATCTCGATACCCCCTTCCACCGGATACCCGCATGCCTCGCAAATCCACCACTCCCCGCGCGCGCAAAACCACCGCCCCGCGAAAGCAGAAAACCATCAACCTCGCGCTGCAAGGTGGCGGCGCGCACGGCGCATTCGCGTGGGGTGTGCTGGACCATTTGCTGGAGGATGGCAGGCTGCATTTCGACGGCATTTCCGGCACCAGCGCGGGCTCGATGAACGCCGTGGTGCTGGCCTACGGCTTGCATATCGGCGATGCCGACAGTGCGCGCGCGGCATTGCATAATTTCTGGAAAGCCGTCTCCGACGCGGGCCAGCCGTATTCCACCGTAAGGGCATGGCCGTGGGATCGACAAATGGCGCATTGGAACAACGACAACGACCTCACGTTCCAGGTGCTCAAGGCGATGACCAATACGTTTTCCCCCTACCAATTGAATCCGATGAATTTCAATCCGCTGCGCGATTTGCTCGCGCAACAGGTGGATTTCGCCGAGCTGAACCGGTGTCAAAAAACCAAATTGTTTTTATCCGCCACCAACGTGCGTTCCGGCAATGTGCGCATTTTCAATACCCGCGAAATCACCGTCGATACCGTGATGGCCTCGGCCTGCCTGCCGACGATTTATCAAGCGGTGGAGATTGATGGCGAGAGCTATTGGGACGGCGGCTTCATGGGCAATCCTGCCTTGTTTCCGTTGTTCTACGAAACCGATACGCGCGATGTGCTGATTATTCACATCAATCCGATCGCGCGCGACACCAGCCCCACCACGCCGAATGAAATCGATGATCGCGTCAACGAGATCAGTTTCAATTCCTCGCTCGTCAAGGAATTGCGCGCGGTCGCGTTCGTGCAAAGACTGCTCGACGAGGGCTGGTTGAAAGAAGAGTTCCGCGACCAAATGAAATACGTGCTGATCCACTCGCTGCGCGCGGACGAATCGCTCAAAGATTTGTCGTCGGCGAGCAAAGTCTGTACGGAGTGGGGATTTTTGACCGCGTTGCGCGATCGGGGCCGCGCATCGGCGAAACAATGGCTGGATCGGCATTTTGATGATGTCGGCATCCGCCAGACGGTTGATCTGCGCGCAGAGTTTCTCAATAGCGGCAGCGAGATGAAGGCGCGAACACCGGTCTCCACCCCGCCGCGCAAACGCAAAACCACATCCAGCACGCGTCGCGCCGCGTAATCGATTTACCCTTGGGACACAACAATGAATAAAAGCAAACTCATCCTCGTCGTCGTGGTGATCGCACTGATCGCGGCATTCTTTGCCTTTGATCTCGGCCAGTATTTGACGCTCGAATACCTAAAGGGCAAGCAGGCCGCTATCACCGCCTACTATCAAACCAACCCGGTGCAGACGATTGCAGTCTTCATGGCGTTCTACATCGCCGCTATCGCGTTGTCGTTCCCGGGTGCCACGTTGCTCACGCTGGTGGCGGGTGCCGTATTTGGTTTGGTGGCGGGCACGATCATTGTCTCGTTTGCGTCCAGCATTGGTGCAACGCTCGCGTTTCTGGTGTCGCGTTATGTATTGCGCGATTGGGTGCAAGCCAAATTTGGCGATCGCCTGAAACCGATCAACGACGGTGTCGCCAAGGAAGGCGGCTTTTATTTGTTCACCATGCGCCTGGTGCCTGCGTTCCCGTTTTTTCTCATCAATCTGGTGATGGGACTCACGCAAATAAAGACCTGGACGTTTTACTGGGTCTCGCAATTGGGTATGTTGCTGGGCACCATCGTTTACGTGAATGCCGGTACGCAGCTTTCCACAATCACTACGCTTAGAGGAATTCTTGCGCCGGAAATTATCGGTGCGTTCGTGTTGCTTGGCATCTTTCCGATCATCGCGAAAAAAATCATCGACAGCCTCAAGGCGAAAAAAGTCTACGCAATGTGGACCGACAAAAAGCCCGCGCATTTCGACCGCAATGTGGTGGTGATCGGCGGCGGCTCGGCGGGCCTCGTGACCAGCTACATCGCTGCCGCGGTGAAATCAAAAGTGACGCTGGTGGAACGCCATCAAATGGGCGGCGATTGTCTCAACACCGGTTGCGTGCCGTCGAAAGCGTTGATCCGTTCGGCCAAATTGTTGAACCACATTTCGCGCGCCAAGGAATTCGGCATCACGTCGGCGAGCGCCACTTGGGACTTTGCTGAAGTGATGGAACGCGTGCAAAAAATCATCGCCGACATCGAGCCGCACGATTCGGTGGCGCGCTATACGAGCCTCGGGGTTGATTGCATGAAAGGCAGCGCGAAGATCATTACGCCGTGGGAAGTCGAGATCACTAAAGATGACGGCAGCACGCAAAAGCTCACGACCAAAAATATCGTCATTGCCGCCGGCGCGCGGCCGTTCGTGCCGCCGATTCCGGGATTGGCGGAATGCAAACCGCTGACCTCCGACAACATCTGGAACCTGCGCACATTGCCGAAGCGATTGGTAGTGCTCGGCGGCGGGCCGATCGGCTCGGAGCTCACGCAGTGTTTCGCGCGTTTCGGCTCGGAAGTCACGCAAGTCGAAATGCTGCCGCGCATCATGATCCGCGAAGATCCCGAAGTGTCGGCGATGGTGAAAGCGAAATTCGAGGCCGAGGGTGTCAAGGTGTTGGTTGATCACAAAGCCAAGCAGGTGGTGATTGAGAATGGCGAAAAATACTTGATCGTCGAACATGCGAGCCAGGAAAAACGCATCGCCTTCGATGAGATTTTGTGCGCCGTGGGCCGCATCGCCAACACCAAAGGTTACGGTCTGGAAGAACTCGGCATTCCCGCCACGCGTGTGGTGGAAGTCAACGATTATCTGGAAACGATTTACCCCAATATTTTCGCCTGCGGCGACGTGGCCGGGCCGTATCAGTTCACCCACACGGCCGCGCACATGGCGTGGTACGCCTCAGTGAACGCGCTGTTCGGCAAGTTCAAAAAATTCAAGGTGGATTATTCGGTGGTGCCGTGGGCGACATTCACCGACCCCGAAGTCGCGCGCGTCGGCATCAACGAGCAGGAAGCGAAGGAAAAGAACATCGCGCATGACGTGCATGTTTACGGCATCGATGATCTGGATCGCGCGATTGCCGATGGCGAGGCGCACGGTTTCGTGAAAGTGATCACACCGAAAGGTTCCGACAAAATTCTGGGCGCGACCATCGTCGGCGAACACGCGGGCGATTTGCTCATCGAATTCGTGGCGGCGATGAAGCATGGCTTTGGGCTGGAAGGCATCCTCGGCACGATTCATACGTACCCGACGATGGGGGAGGCGAACAAGTATGCGGCGGGCGTGTACAAGCGCTCGACGGCGACAGTTGGCAAGCTCGCGGTGGCGAAAGCGATGAACGATTGGACGCGCGGTGAAGGGAGTTTTTTCACTGTCCTCGGAAAAGTGGTGTCGCTCGTTGTTTCACCTGACAACACGCCGGCGTACCCTAAGGAGACGAAGGAGGAGCATCATTAAGCAGGTCGCCCCGGACTTGTTCCGGGGTCTAATTTGACACTCGTACAATTGGGCCCCGGAACAAGTCCGGGGCGACAAGCTGGAAAGGGTTTTGCAAGAAACAAACAACGCCATCTTAATGTCCTGTCCGTTTACTGAACAGTTGAAAACCCGGGAGCACCCATGAAAAAAATACTTGCCTTAATCGCCGCGCTTGGACTCTCGACGGCCGCCTCCGCCCAATCCTTCGACCATTCCCACGCCGCCTTCACGACGCTATTGAAAAAACACGTCATCGTCCTCGACGGCGGCAAGGCCTCGCAGGTGAAATATGCTGAGTTGAAAAAAGATCAGCCGCAACTGAAGGCCTATCTCGATCAACTTTCAAAAGTGACCGAGTCTGATTTCAAAGGCTGGAGCAAACCGCAGCAAATGGCGTTCCTGATCAACGCCTACAACGGCTACACGCTCGAACTCATTCTGCAAAACTATCCGGTCAAATCGATCAAAGACATCGGCGGCGTGTTCGATAACCGCTGGAAACGCAAGTTCTTCAAACTGCTGGGACAAGATTCGTTCCTCGACAAGATCGAACACGAAACGCTCCGCAAACCCGGCGCCTACAACGAGCCGCGCGTACATTACGCAGTGAATTGCGCATCGATCGGCTGTCCGCCGCTGCGCGAAGAAGCCTTCACCGCCGATAAATTGAACGCGCAACTCGAAGAGCAGGCGGTGCGTTTCCTCTCCGACCGTTCTCGCAATCGTTTCGCCAACGGCAAGCTAGAAGTCTCGATGATCTTCAATTGGTTCAAAGAAGATTGGACCAGTGGCTACACCGGCTTCGACGGCAAAACGGCCGCGATCAAATCACGTGAAGAATATTTCGTGCGCTACGCCAAACAACTCGCCGATTCGCCCACCGATCAAAAAATAATTGCCGACGGCAAAGCAAGCATTTCACACCTCGACTACGACTGGAATTTGAACGGCGCAAACTGACTCTGTTGTGCCACATCGCGGCTAAACACCAGCACTGGCGGGGCGTTTGGAAGGAAAGTGCCCCAAACACCCCGCCAGTGCTAATGGAATGGACGCCCCCTCTACCGGCATCTAGGTGCCAAAGTGGAAGTGTTGTAACTCACCACTTAACGAAAGGGCGTCCAACATGAAGATTACTACCGTAGGCATCGACTTGGCAAAGAATGTGATTCA
>JANPBQ010000230.1:0-4784 GCA_031430555.1 Betaproteobacteria bacterium | reverse complement strand
CGAGGATTGAAACTTCGTGATCCACCGCTGATGCCGCTCGCCGTCGATGTTGCGCCCGCGCTCACGCGCGGGCGAGGATTGAAACTTCTGCGCCGGCACATAGACGCGCCCGCCGCCGTGTTGCGCCCGCGCTCATGCGCGGGCGAGGATTGAAACATGTATTTGTATTTTGCCTTATGCGTGTGTTCCAAAGTACGGGCGCGGGAGACAATTCGCAGAGTACGGCTGACCCACAGAATGCGGTAATCCCTATTCCGTAAACATCTCCTGCAACACCGCCAACGTTTTCGTAGCAGTGTTAGCGTCGAGTTTGCCGAGACGTTTGACCAAGCGGGCCTTGTCCACAGTACGGATTTGGTCGAGCACGATCTGGCCTTTTTTGCGCTGGAAGGTGAGCGGAATGCGCGTCGGGTAGTCGCGTCCCTTGGTTGTCATTGGCGCGACGATGACGGTGCCGATGTGATGATTCATGTCATTGGGTGATACAACGACGCATGGGCGGGTCTTTTGAATTTCGTAGCCTTGTGTGGGATCGAGGCTGACTAGGTAAACGTCGAAACGGGAGACTACCAGCGCCATTCGGATTTATCCCATTCGGTCGCCAGCTTTGTATCAGCATCGAGGAGCTTTTCGTCGTTGTTCTGCGCCATTGCAGAGAAGGCATCAGACCATCCTCTGCGCGGAGCATGAATGGGACGAACCGTTAGCACATTCCCTTCCACCAGCAGTTCCACCAAATCCGTCAGGTGGCACTGCTGCAGCACAGATTTTGGCAGACGAATGCCTTTTGAATTTCCAATTTGCACGATATTGGTTTTCACGGTTGGTGCCTGCTTCTTGAAATAAATGATGTATCTACATTGTAATTACTCTTGCCGGGAGCGTCAATGGCCGCTTCGCAACAGCATCGGCGATCAAACTCCCCATGCAAAGCAATTGCACCTTTTACGATTGCGAATTCATCGCGCTGGCGAAAGGAATGTCAGCCGTTCTCGTGACGCAAAACCGGGCTTTGTTGAGAGCCTTTCCGGAAGTGGTGGTGTCCTGGCGGATGCATTCGCCAACGCATGACCCGATACCTTTGGTTCGACAGTTCCGGCAAACGTTAACGCAGAAATATCGAAAGAACTATGTTTACATGGGCCTTCGATACCAAGGAGCGATTGGTGCCAAGTGGAACTGGTAGCACATGCTCGATGCGAGCAAAACGCCACACAACACAGCTAGCCCGCGCCCGATTCGCCCGTCGCGGCCTCGATAATCGCCTTCACTGACGCGGGCTTCACGAGATACGCAACCGCGCCCGCATCGTATGCCTCACGGCGAAGTTTTTCATCGTCCATCGCCGAGAGCAGTACGATACGGTACGGTGATCCCTGCGGCAATCGCAGGTTTTTCAGGAAGCTGATGCCGGAAAGTTTCGGCATGCGGATGTCGACCACGACCGCATCGAACGGCGACGCTTTGAATCGCTCCAAAGCCGTCATGCCGTCGCCGCAACTTTCAACTTGAAATCCGGCACTCTTCAAGGCGCGCGAAACGTATTCCACCATCGCTTCGTCATCGTCGACCACGAGCGCGCGTCGCAATGCGTTATTGGTTGATTCACTCATCGAGTCATCTGTTCAATATTGATTTTTGATGTGAGGCACATGATCGCCTTCCCGTCGCGCACCCGCCACTGCTATTGTTTCACGCAATCCATGTAGTAAACAGTCTTGCCGTCTTTCACCTGCTCGACCAAGCCATGTATATCGGTCTCGAAGCCGGGAAATCTCGCGTTGAATTCACGCGCGAATTTCAGATATTCGACAATGCGGCGATTGAATCGCTCACCCGGAATCAACAGTGGAATACCCGGCGGATATGGCGTCAAGAGCACGCTGGTAATGCGCCCCTCAAGATCATCGATCGGTACGCGATCAATTTCCCGGTGTGCCAACTTCGCGAATGCATCGGCCGGCGTCATCGCCGGTTGCATGTCGGAGAGATACATTTCGGTTGTCACCTTTGCGACGTCGTTGGCTTTGTACATATCGTGAATTTGATGACACAAATCCTTGAGGCCCAGGCCTTCATATTTCGGCTGTGCGGCGACAAATTCGGGCAGAATTTTCCACATCGGCTGGTTCTTGTCGTAGTCGTCCTTGAATTGTTGCAGCGCGGTCAGGAGCGTATTCCAGCGCCCCTTGGTGATGCCGATGGTGAACATGATGAAGAATGAATAGAGGCCGGTCTTCTCCACAATCACGCCGTGCTCGGCGAGAAATTTGGTGACGATGGATGCCGGGATTCCCTGCTTGGCGAACTTGCCGGAAACATCCAAACCCGGTGTGACGATGGTTGCCTTGATCGGATCCAGCATGTTGAAACCGGGTGCCAGATTGCCGAAGCCGTGCCACTTCTCGTTGGCCTTCAACACCCAGTCTTCGCGCGAGCCAATACCGTCATCGGCCAATTTCTCCGGCCCCCACACCTTGAACCACCAATCCTTGCCCCATTCGTCGTCGATCTTGCGCATCGCGCGACGAAAATCCAGTGCCTCGGCGATCGATTCTTCCACCAGTGCGGTGCCGCCGGGTGGCTCCATCATCGCTGCCGCCACATCGCAACTGGCGATGATGGCGTACTGCGGCGACGTCGAGGTATGCATCAAATACGCTTCGTTGAAAATGTGCCGATCGAGTTTTCGCGTCTCACTCTCGCGCACCACGATTTGCGAGGCCTGCGAAATACCCGCCAATAATTTGTGTGTCGAGTGTGTGGCGTAGATCATCGCTTCTTTTGGCCGTGGCCGATCTTTACCGATGGCATGCATGTCTTTGTAGAACTCATGGAACGTCGCGTGCGGCAACCAGGCCTCATCGAAATGCAGATTGTCGATATTGCCATCGAGCAAACCTTTCAGCATTTCGACGTTGTAGAGCACGCCGTCATAAGTCGATTGCGTAATCGTAAGAATGCGCGGCTTGGCTTTTTTGTCCTTGATGAACGGATTGGCCTCAATTTTTTTGCGGATATTTTCCGGCTTGAATTCATCGAGCGGGATCGGGCCGATGATGCCGAGATGATTGCGCGTCGGCATCAGAAAAACCGGATTGGCCCCCGTCATCATGATCGCGTGCAGGATCGAGACGTGGCAGTTGCGATCCACCACCACAATATCGCCCGGTGCTACGTTTGCGTGCCAGACCATCTTGTTTGAAGTCGACGTGCCGTTGGTGACGAAGTAGCAATGGTCGGCGTTGAAGATGCGCGCGGCATTGCGTTCCGACGCCGCCACCGGGCCGGTATGGTCGAGCAACTGGCCGAGTTCTTCGACCGCATTGCAAACGTCGGCGCGCAGCATGTTTTCACCGAAGAACTGATGAAACATTTGCCCGATGGGTGACTTCAAAAACGCGACGCCGCCGGAGTGGCCGGGACAATGCCAAGAGTACGAACCATCCTGCGCGTAATGCACCAGCGCGCGGAAGAACGGCGGCGCCAATGAATCAAGATACGACTTCGCCTCGCGAATGATGTGGCGCGCGACGAAATCGGGTGTGTCTTCAAACATGTGAATGAAGCCGTGCAACTCGCGCAGGATGTCGTTCGGAATATGCTGCGAAGTCTTGGTTTCACCGTAAATGTAGATCGGAATTTCGGCGTTCTTGAAACGGATTTCTTCGATGAATTTTCTTAGGTTCAACACCGCCGGATCGAGTTCCGGTCCCGGCGTAAATTCTTCATCGTCGATCGACAAAATAAATGCCGAGGCCCGGCTTTGCTGTTGTGCGAATTGCGAAAGGTCGCCATAGCTGGTGGCACCCAGCACTTCCATGCCTTCCTTTTCGATCGCTTCCGCGAGCGCGCGAATGCCGAGGCCCGAGGTATTCTCGGAGCGGAAATCTTCGTCAATAATGACGATGGGAAAGCGGAATTTCATCAAAGTTCCTTCAGGGAAATGCGGACTACGAGCGCGGGATTATACGGCAGGGGCTCTTTCTTCCTGTGTGGGCATAGGAGGGTTGGGTGCAGAAACCATAACATTGATTTGTCGCCCCGGATTTATTCCGGGGCCTAATTTCGCGCCGCAAAACTTGGGCGAAACCACTGCATTGGATTGGCGCTCGACGGGCGCAGAGCTTGCTCTGCGATTTCCCCGCCTCTCCCCCGGATTCATTCCGGGGCGACATCTAAAACGCCTCATCCGCCCGCAAATACCGCCACTGCCCCACCGGCAAATCGCCAAGCATGATCTTGCCGATGCGGATGCGCTTCAGCCCCACCACGCGCAACCCAACCATCTCACACATGCGTCGAATCTGCCGCTTCTTGCCTTCGCGCAGTGTGAAATTCAATTGATCCTCGTTTTGCCAAAACACCTTGGCGGGCTTCAGCGCTTTGCCATCCAGCGCCAAGCCGAAATTCAGTTTCTTCAGATCATCGTCCGCCAGCTTTCCAACCACACGCACCAGATATTCCTTGTCCATGTCGGCGTCTTCGCCGATCAGTTGCTTGGCAATGCGGCCATCCTGCGTGAGCACCAATAGCCCGGTCGAATCGATATCGAGCCGGCCGGCGGGTGCCAACTCCTTCAAATGTTCGCGTTTGAATTCGATGGTCTCGCCGGCCATCTGATTCTCGGGCCGGATCAAGACGATTGCCGGTTGATAGCCCGGTTCGGGCTGGCTTGAAACGTAGCCGATTGGCTTATTGAGCAGCACCGTCATGCGCTCACCTTGGGCGGCCTGCGCGGGCAGATCGAGTTTCACCACCGCATTCGGCAATACCTTCGTGCC
>JANPBQ010000229.1:0-13869 GCA_031430555.1 Betaproteobacteria bacterium | reverse complement strand
GAGTTCGGTGGTGGCGGCGACGCCGATGCTGATGGTAACGCCCAGTGCCGGATGGATGCCCGCCCAGTGATACGCGCCGACGCTGTAATTGAGGCGCTGCGCGACTTCGGTGCCGATGGCCAGATCGGTCTGCGGCAGCGCCAGCATGAATTCTTCGCCGCCATAGCGCGCGGGAAAGTCCGCATAGCGGCAATTCTGGCGCATCAGATCCGCGAGTGTATGCAAGGCGCGGTCACCGATGGCGTGGCCGAATTGATCGTTCACCTGCTTGAAAAGATCGACGTCGATCATCAGCAATGTCACCGGTTGCGCGGTGGTGGCGCGCGCGAGCGCGGCTTGCAGCCATTGTTCAAGCGCGCGGCGATTGGGCAGATTGGTGAGCGTGTCTTCCTTGGCGAGCCGTTCCCATTGTTCCGAAAAACGTTTCAGCGATTGGGTGAGCTCGCGCCGCTCCGCGCTGCTGCGCGCGTCCTGATCGGTCAGTGCTGCTTCCAGCGTACGCACCTTCTTCAGCGCATTGAGCGCGCTGCCGAGATTGCCCAATCCTTCATGCGCCTTCGAGATGCCCGCGTACGTGTCGCTCTGTTCGCGCTTTGAACCATCCGTCAGATACACGAGCGCGTTGTGGAATGCGGTGAGCGCATCATCAAAGCGCTTCAAGTGGCAATAGACGGTGCCCATCTCGTTAAACGTGACGGCGATATCGGCGCGCATTTTGTAAGCCTGATACTGCTTCAGCACATCTTCAAGCGTATCGAGTGCGCCTTCGTAGTCTTCGACGTTGCGCTGCACGATCGCATAGCGGCCACGCGCCACCGCACTGATGCGCCGCATGCCGGCCGCCTGCGCCTCGCCGGCGAGATTGTTCCACTGCGGCAGATAAGGGCGATAGGCCTCGATGCGCGCCGGCCCCTCGGGCACTTCCGCCTCGACGCGGCGGTTGTAGGCGTTCAACAACGACGAGCGCGCACTGAATCGATCCGCCATGCTGCCGACCTCGTCGAACGCACGCACGCTGCGCTCAAGGTATTCCACCGCCTGCTTGTGGCGGCCGATGATCGACGATGAAATACCGGTGCGCTGCCACACCCGCGCCTCGAGTTCGCGCGACCCGGCGCGGGTGGCGAGCTCACCCGCGTCGAAAAAATATTTGAGCGCGGTGGCGTGGTCCTCGATCAATTGCAAGGCCTGCCCCGCATGCATGATCGCCTCGGCCTCGCTTTCGGTGTCGACGTGGTTCTGCGCGGCGCGTCGCGCCTCGGCGGCGACCCGGCCCAGCTTCAATACATCGCCGTTGGCGGCATAGAGTTCTGCGAGCGCATTCAAGACCAACGCGCGGTCGCCCGGATCCACCGTTTCCAGCAAAAGCTCCGCGTCGCGCTCCGCGGCAATACCGTCGCCGGCGTGGATGGCGATGCGCAATCGCGCGACTTCTTCTTTGATCGACGCGGGCGCGGGCCGACCGGCCAAGCTACTGCCGGGGCCGCTGGATGACAGGGGCAATGAATCGGGGTTGGATTTGTCCATGCAATCGATAATTTACAGCATGACGGCCCCGCCCCGCTTGGCGGCGGGCCGCCCGGCCAATGCCGCAGTGGCCTGATCGATTCGCACCAGTGTCGAGGTAAAGGTAATGCCGGTCTCGGTTTTGAGCCGTGCCGCATCCGCGCGCAACATCGGCATCGCCAGCGCAACCGGATCGCCGTGAACCGCGAAGGCAATCGCGTTGCCACCCTCGACCGGCGCCAGCGCCAGTACGCGATCGTCGAACGCCGCGCGCAGATTTTCAATCTGGCGTCGGTAGCCGTGCGCGCGACCGAACAGATTTAACACCAGCAATCCGCGCCGCGTCAGCCGCGCGCGGCAATCGCGGTAAAACGCTTCGGTGCCCAACGCGCCGAAACGCGCGTTGTGATCGTAACCATCGACCATGATGCAATCGTATTTGTCCTTGTGAACCGATTCGCCGGTGCCGCGCATCCACGCGACGCCATCGTCGATCACGATATCGATACTCGCCGCGTCACGCGCGGCTGCACGCGGCAATTTGAACGATTGCTCCGCCATCGCCACCACGGCGGGATTGATTTCAACAATCGTCTGCTTGGCAAGCGGTCGATGGCGCTGCCAAAACTTGGTCAACGACGCGGCCCCCAATCCCACCTGCAACACCCGCTTCGGCCAATCGCTTTCGGGCCGCAACAACAGGCACGCCGCCATTTCGCGCGTGTATTCGAGCTCCAGCGAATAAGGCCGCGCGATGCGCATGGCGCCCTGCACCCACTCGGAGCCGAAATGCAAAAAACGCACGCCGGCTTCTTCGGAGGTTTCGAGGGTGTGGGTGGGGGTGCGGATATTCACGAATGTTGGACAGGGATAGTGTGGATAGTCGGGATAGAGGCGATAGCGCAACTCGGCAAATTGACATGCGGTGCGCGACGGAAACTGGCTGGAGTCTCACCGCTTCGAGGTCCGGTAATCAACCGGGCATTGCACCGAAGCAAACGACATCGACGGATTGAATATACCGGAACACCAGCATTGGCGCGCCCTACAAATGAAAAACGCGCCAGAACCCGCGCCGATGCTGGTGGGGCTCATCTGGGTACTTCTATTTACCTCAAATCTCTGTCTCCCCGGCCCCCGATTAAAACATTCGAGGGCAGGCTGCGGCCGGGGCCCAATTGTGTCAATGTGTCAATGGCTTACGAAAATTGGGTACCGGCCTTCGCCGGTACGACAGGGTAAATAGAAGTACCCATCTTGGTGGGCTTCTATTTACCCTCAATTCTTGTCATCCTTGCGAACGCGGGAATCGATTTGTCGTTGCAACTCAAGTGTCTACGAAACATGGATTCCCGCGTTCGCGAGAATGACAGGGTAAATAGAAGATCCCATTTTCTTGCTATGAAACGAAAGCTGATTTACGCCGAGCCGGAGCAGGAACTCTTGTCGAGTCAACCCACCGTCTTCTTCACCCAATCCATCGCCCCTGGCGCGGCTTGCCACACCTCGCGCATTGCGTCGCGGTAATTCCACGCCTCCTCTTCGCCACCGATTTGAATGCCATATTCGGACGACTTCGGTTGCGCTTTCCTGGCAGGCAACAGGAACGCTGCGATCTTTGGATTATCGCGATGCGCGCCCTTCAACGCCCGCGTGGCGAGCTTTAATTCGCCGAGGCGAAACAGCGCGAGGGCTTTGCCGAACGCGAGCGCCGGCATGCCGTCGTCGGGATAGGCGGCGATCACCGCCAAGGCCTCGCGATCCTCACCACGCTTGAGATGCAAATTGACGACGAGATCGCGAAAGCCGTGGTTGTCGTTTGGATTTAGCCGCATCACGGTCTGCGCGCGGAGCATGGCATCGGGTTCATCGTTATGCAATTGGTCGAATGCTTCCTGCGCGAGGATGCGCAGCACGGGGCGGTTTTCGTGAATGCCCCAGGGCAGGATGGCATCGGACGGGACGATGGCGTCGAGGATGGCGCGCTGGCGGCGGTAAATCTTTTCGCGGATCGGCGTCGCGGCCCACGAGGCCGCATCGGTCGGCATGTCGGCCAGGGCAAACATCATGTCGTCGAGAATATCCGGGCTATCCAGTGCATCGGGATGCTGCTCGAGAAATGCCACCCAGAATTCCACCTGCGGCGGCTGCCACACATCGATGGAGTATGCCGGCAGCGGGTGCGTGGAAGTGGGCTTTGCCAGCGGCCAGGCTTGGTGCCACGCCTGTTCTAGCGAGGCCAGGTGCGCGTCCGGCGCGAGCTTGTATTCGTTGTCCGGCATGTCGTCCGCCGCGTCTTCCCCGGGACTGTCGTGCAGCTCTTTTTCCTTGGCCTCGATCTCGGCGGCGAGCATTGCGGCTTGTTCGATCGCTTCCGGCTTCGAGAGGCCCATGCCGATCAATTGTTTGACCAGCGCCGCATCGCGTTCTTTGGGTGACGGTGGTGGCAAGGTCGCCAACGCGACCGCGCGCAGGTGGTGAGTGGAAACGGGCTTCGCCAAACCGGCTTCAATGGCGGCGACCATGCGTTTCTCCCACGGCGCCAATTGATCTGCGGTCAAATCCGCAGTGGCCTGCTTCGGATCGAGGCCCTGGCCGATTTGCCGCAGCCAGCCGAGCAACGGAAACTCGGCTTCATCGTATCCTGCGCGCATGATTTTGGCCGTCCAGAATTTGGCGCGCTCGCGAGCGTCGGCGTCGCGCCGCTGACTGACGAGCAGTAGAATTTCCAGATGTGCAAGCGAGAGATCGTCCGGCGAGGCACGCTGCGCATCCTGGAAATATTTCCATGCACGCTCGAAATCGCCGGCGTCGGAATAGACCGTCGCGAGCCGCTGCAAGGCGTCCGCGCGCGTTTGCCCGATTGCCTCGGCGGCGACGCGTTCCAGCAGCGCGATTTTTTCCTCGGGCTCGTTCAGCGCGTCCAACGCATCGCACAACACAAACAGCAAATCGCCGGCATGCTTGTCCTTGGCATTGAGCTTGCCGGCAAAGTGTGGCGACAAGAGTGCGCGCACGCGTTCCGGATCGGTCTCCAGCAGACGTTCAGCGACCAGGCTCAGCATGCCGTCCGGCAGGCGACCGGAATCGAGAATGTCCTGCATGCGATCCGCAGACAATACTTCGCACAAGACTGCCCAGCAATGCTGGGCATCGAAAACCGGCATATCCGGCATGGCGCCACAGCATTGCTTGTGCTTGCAGGGCAGGCCGATCGCGCACTTGTCGTTGCGCCCGAGCGCGGGCAACTTGTCGATCTGGAATTTCCGCGACGGATTCGGCATGGAACGCCACAACGCACGGCTCATGCCGCATGCCAACATCGCCGCACTTTCGTCGTCGCCCTTATCCTTGAGCAGATTGGTCGATACATACGCCGCGCACTGCCCGTGAAGTTCTTGCAAGGTGCCGCCTTCGGCCATGCAGACGGCGGTGAGTTCGAGCAGATCGGATACTTGGTCGGTCATGTTGGGTTCTGTGTGAATGGTGAACAAAAGCGGCCTTGCGCGGCGATGCACGCCGAAAAACAGAGTCTATTCGATCAAGCCGTTCTCGTCGTGAAACGGATACGGCCCCGCAAAGTTGCCAATATAGGCCGTGTGCGAAATCAGGCCGGACGCGGGCTCCCACCGATGCAATTGATACGCCGGCGGCTCCATCACGAAGTGCGAGGGGGCTTCTTCACTGAGATCGAGCGCCACCTGATGTGCGGGGCTGGGCGACGTGGATGCGAGCGTGCCGGCCCAGCGGATTTGTATCGGCCGATGCAAGTGGCCGCAGAGGATGCGCTCGATTTGCGGGTGTTGTTGGACGATGATTTTCAAGCCGTCCGCGTTGGCCAATCCGATCCGATCCATGTGGCCGATGAAAGTCTTGAACGGCGGGTGATGCATGAGAATGACCGTCGGGCGAGTGGGTGCTTCGGCCAGTTTTTGTGCGAGCCAATGTAATCGCGCCGCGCATAGTTCGCCGCCGCTCGCCCCGGCAATCACGGTGTCGAGCGCCAGGATCCGCAAGGGCAAATCCTCGATCGCATACTGAATGAACGGCGGAAATTGCCCGAGATACGCATGATCGGGAAATGCGGCGATCATGTTTTCGCGATGATCGTGATTGCCGGGGATCAGATAGATTGGCATCGGCAAACGCGACAGCAAATCACGCAAATGCGCGTACTCATCACGACGACCGAAATCGGTGAGGTCACCCGTGGCAACAACGATATCCGGTTGCTGTTTCAACGCAAGGATGTGATCCACGCAGCGTGAAAGCATGCCACTCGTATCGACCACGCGGTAGGAGAGTTGCCCCTGGGTCTTGATGTGCAGATCACTGATTTGTGCGATGAGCATGGGGTACTACTCCAGAAACAGCATGGCGTCTGCATCGATCGCGATATGCGCGATGTCGCCGGGTGTAAAGGGATGGCGCTCCACGGTCTCGGCGGTGATGGTCTGATCCGCGCCGACATCGAGAATCAACCTGGTGTGATCGCCCAAGAAAAAAGCGCTGACGATTTTTACTTGCAGATGCGCGTCCGCCGGCGCGACGACTTTCACGTCCTCCGGTCGGAACAATATTTCACTCGCCACGCGCGGCCCCACCCGCAGCGATCCACTCGGCAGCCGCAAGTTTTCACCTTCCACCTCGCCGCGCACGCGGTTCATGGTGCCGATGAAGTCCGCGACAAAGCGTGTCGCCGGCCGGTAATAAATATCGCGCGGCGTGCCGATTTGCGCGATGCGGCCTTTCTCCATCACCGCGATCCGGTCGCCCAGCGCCATCGCTTCGGATTGATCGTGCGTGACATAGACGGCGGTGATGTTGAGGCGGCGCAACAGGCGATCAATTTCGGCGCGCAGCGATTCGCGCAGTTTCGCGTCGAGCGCGGTCAACGGTTCATCGAGTAGCAACACGCGTGGGCGCACCGCGAGGGCGCGCGCGAGTGCAACCCGCTGACGCTGGCCGCCGGAGAGCTGATCGATGGCGCGCGCGGCGAAGGGCTCAAGATGCATCATCGCGAGCATCTCATCGACGCGCGCCTGCTTTTCCACGTTCGGCATGCCGCGAACCCTGAGACCGTAGGCAATGTTCTCGGCAACGTTCATGTTGGGAAACAGCGCGTAACTCTGGAACACCATCCCGACACGCCGCTCTTCGATCGGCAGCGGCGTGACATCGCTTGCGCCGAAAAATACCTGTCCGCCTGTGTCGGGCTGTTCCAGGCCGGCAATGATGCGCAGCATCGTGGTCTTGCCGCAGCCCGAGGGGCCGAGCAACACCAGCGTCTCGCCGGGCGTGATGTCGAGGTCAACCGGATCGAGTGCGCGCGTGCCATCGGGAAACGTTTTTGCGCAGTGCGCGAGGCGTATGCCTACCGTGTCATCCATGCAAGGTCTCGGTATCGTTCGATTCGCAAAATTACCCCGTTCGCCCCGAGCTTGTCGAAGGGCTGGATGCACGCGGCCCTTCGACAAGCTCAGGGCGAACCGGTGACAAAGGATCCACCTCGAGAGCTGTCTTCTTTTTCGCCGGCTCCGACATCCATTGCATCGCGATCAACAACGGGATAATCATGATGAAAAATACGATCGTATACGCCGAGCCGATTTCAAGGCGCATCGAGGCGTAACTGTCGGCGAGCCCTACCGGCAGCGTCATGGTGAGCGGCGTGTGCAGCATCCACGTGATATTGAATTCGCCCATCGACAACGTCACCACCATCAACGCACCGGCAAGAATGCCTTGACGGCAATTGGGCAGGATCACATGAAAAAAGCGTTGCGGGAACGTGGCACCGAGGCTCGCGGCGGCATCCTCCAGCGTTTTCAAATCGATCGCGCCCATTACCGCCAACACCGAGCGCACCATGAACGGCAGCGTGAACAGCACATGGCCGACGAGAATGAACGTCCAACTGATGCGAAAACCGCTGAATTGGCCGTAGAGCAATATCAGCGCGAGTGCCGTGGCGAGGCCGGGCACAGCGACCGGCAGCACCAGCAATTCCTCGATGGCGCGTGTGAGACGCGATTGCCGGCGCGCGAGCACATATGCGGTCGGCACGCCGATCAGCAACGTGACGAAGAGGGTCGCGAGCGCGATACCGATCGAGAGAAATATCGTTTTGTGGTACAGCGTCCAGACTTCCACCACCCAGCGCAGCGTGAACCCGCTCTTGATGCCGATGAAGAAATTTTCCGTGACGCCCGCCAAAATTGAAAGCACCACCGGCACCAGCAAGAACGCGCAGACGCCGAGGGTGAAGGCCAGCTGCAAATAAAAGCGCGTGGGTCGCTTCATCGCGCTCATTGTTTTAAGCCGCTGCCGCCACAGTGGAACCTGCCATCGATCGTGCGAGCGCGAGTGCCAGCCAGGTGATGAGGCCCAACACGATCGACAACGCCGCCGCGAGCGAAAAATTGGCGTAGTTGGTGAATTCGCTGTAAATCGTGATCGGCAGCACGTTGATCTTGGTGGCCAGCGTGAACGCGGTGCCAAACGCCCCCATGCTGGTGGCAAAACAAATGGCACCCGACGAAATTAGCGCGGGTTTCAAGCCCGGAATCATCACGTCGCGCACCACTTGCCACGGTGTGGCGCCGAGCGAGCGTGCCGCTTCTTCCAACGCGCCATCGAGTTTATCGGCGGCCGCCATGATGGTGAGAATGACGCGCGGAATCGAGAAGTAAAGGTAGCCCAAAAAAAGCCCGGCCATCGAATACGCGAGCACCAGTTTTTCACCGAACAATGCTTCGGTCACACTGCCGACCAAGCCTTGGCGACCGACCAGCAAAATCACCATGAAGCCCACCACCACGCCGGGGAATGCCAATGGAAAGGTGAGGGTGGCGAGCAGGAATCGGCGACCGGAAAAACGGTTGCGTTGCAGAAACATCCCGCTGATGCCGGCGATGATGAGTGTCGCAAAGGTGACCGAGGCCGACAGTGCGACGGTCGAGACCAGACTCGAAAAATAGCGTGGATTGGTCACTACCGCCCAATAAGCGGCCACACCCATTTCGCCACTGGCACCCACCGCGACGAGCCTCGCCATCGGTAGCAGCCAGAATGCGGAAAAGATGATGAGCGCGGGCAGCAGGAGGGCTAAGTGGCGAATCGATTCGCGGTGGGTGGGGGTCATGGGACGTGTTACTTCACCTCATTCAAATACCGCTCCGAAAATCCCTTCTGCACTTCCGCCATCTTCGCGTAATCGATGGTTTTCGCGCGCGCATATTCGCTCGCGGGCAGGAATCGCGCGGCGGCTTCTTTTGAAACCGCGCTCGCGCGCACCGGTCGCAAGTACGCGTTGGCCCATACCGCCTGGCCTTCGTCGGACATCACAAAATCCAGCACCTTTTTGCCGTTGGCGGCGTTCGGCCCTTTGTTCACGAGGCCCATCACATAGGGCACGATCACGGTGCCTTCGGCGGGAATCACGAATGCGACATTGGCCTTGTCCTTGTACTTGGCGCGATAGGCGTTGAAATCGTAATCGAGCAGGATCGGAATCTCGCCCGACAGCACGCGCGCATACGAGGTTTGTTTCGGTACGATCGGCTCGTTCTTTTGCAATTGCGCGAAATATTTGATCGCGGGGCTGAAGTCGTTCATGTTGCCGCCCATCGCCTGATTCACCGCGACTGCGCCAACGTAACCTACAAATGCGCTCGGCGGATCGAGATAGCCGATCAGGCCTTTATATTCAGGCTTCAGCAAATCGGCCCAGGATTTCGGTACCGGCTTGCCTTTCAGCGCATCCACATTCACCATGAAACCGAGCGTGCCGGAATGGATCGTGAACCACGCGCCATCGGGATCCTTCAAGCCGTCAGGAATGTCGGCCCACTTGGCCGGCTTGTATCCGGTGACCACCCCTTCTTTTTTCGCCTGAATGCCGAAGGTCACGCCGAGATAGGTCACGTCCGCCACCGGGTTCGCTTTCTCGGCCACCAATTGCGAAAGCGACTGCCCGGAATTCTTGTTGTCCTGCGGCACCGTGATGCCGGTTTTTTCCTTGATCAATTTCAACTGCGTGCCCCAATCGGCCCACTCGGGCGGGCAGTTGTAGCAGATGGCCGTCTGCGCGGCGGCGGGGAGGGCGAATGCCGCTGCGAGCAATGATGCGGCCAGCTTTTTGAAATGTCCGAACATGGTTCTCTCCTGTGAGGTGAAACAGACGAATCGAGCGGCTGAGGTGATGCGGTTCATTTGAAAGCGGCGTGCGGGAACCGTTTTTTGGTTTTACGCCGCAGCCAATTATGCCGTATCAATATTTCAGATGTGCGGCGGGTGGGCGGGGTGGGTCGAGTCGAACAGGAGCGGGTACTTCTAAAAGCCCGTCGTTCCGGCGTAGGCCGGAACCCAGTCCGTCGTAACTCTTTGATATTACGATGGGCTGGATTCCGGCCTACGCCGGAATGACGAAAAGTTGAGGTAAATAGAAGTACCCGAGCGCAAAACACCAGCACTGGTGCGGTTCTCCGGGCAAAATCGGCTGGAAACGCACGCGGATATTGGAGTTTGTTCGTCGCCACCGCACAGGTGCGATCGCGTTCGCTCTAGGCGCGGTGAGTGAGAGACACTGTCATCCTGAGCGTAGCGAAGGATCTCGTCGCTTTGGCAAGATCCTTCGCTTAGCTCAGGATGACAGGGCATTTGTTGGGCGGAGTTCGTGAGATGCAGCGCGCCAACCATGCACTCAATGCAATTTCTTCTTATCCGTAACCGCTGTTGCCGATTCGGTCGCCGCTCCACGCGCCTTTGCCTTCGGCCGATCACGCAACGACTGAAAGTATTTGAAAATATCCACCGCCAGCATCGGCAAATCTTCGCGGCACTCTTTCAGGAGCGTGGTCATTTCTTGTGGCTTGACGGAGCGCAGCGCTTTTGGATCGATTTCGCCCGCGAGCAGGCTAATCGGAAACAGAAGATCGTTGATTTCCTCTTCGTCGCCAGCGTCCGTCCACGGCACGTCGGAGGCCTCGACGCCATCCAGATAGGCCTGGCACCAGGCGGTGTAATCGTATTCGCTCTCAACCACCTCGCCGCCACGCTCGGCGGGCGGGTCCTCCAGATTCAGCACCAGCCCCAGCGATTCGCCCGCCTTCAAGTCAGCGGCGATTTCGTCGTGGAATCGAAGCAAGAGCGCCTTCACTTCTTCGGCCTGTGTCGCACTTTCATAGTCAGGATTGCCCAGGACGGCGGGCAGCCATTGCGACGCCGGCACGCGCTCGGGTCCGCTGATGACGGCGCACACATAACCTTGAATTTCATCGAGCCCCATCGATTGCTTTTTGAACGCGGGGGTGGCGAGCAGAAATTCGAGGTGCGAAATTTCCGCGTCGGTGAGGGGGTTCGTGTCGGTGTCGCTCATGGCAGTCTCGATTGAAGTTTAATGGCGCGTGCGAAAGACAATATTCTGAACCGCCCGCCCGATCAGTGCGAATTTTTTTGCCGGTGCTGGCGACTATCGGCGCACCAACGCGTGGGCGAGTGCCTCATAGTCGGAAATTTCGTTGTACACCCCCGCCGAAATACGTACCCACAGACGGCCATCGATGGCATGGATCGGCACTTCGATGTTGTGTTCGCGCAGCAAGGTGAGACGCCAGCGCGCAGCGGCTTCCGGCGTCGCGGGTTCGTTGATGGGCAAGGGCAACGTCACCATGCCGGCAAACATGCCCATCGACGCGCCGGGTGCCACACGCCATGCATCTGCGATGAGCGCTGCTGCGGTCCGCGCCTGTTCGCGCAAGGTGTCGCGATAGCGCGCAACGCCGATCGCCTCGATGAATTCCAATGCCGCCGTCACCGCGAGGCGCGCGCTGGGGTCGCCGGTGCCGGTCCAGGAAAATTCTTTTGCAAAACCCTCACCGTAGAAATTCGAAATGACCGCCGGATGCAATTCGCGTTGCCCGGCCTCGGTCGCGAAAATGAATCCGGCTCCCTTCGGCGCGCACAGCCATTTGTGTCCATTGCCGACATACCATTCCACGCCCATCTCGCCCAGCCGATCGAGCGACAAAGGCAGCAGGCCCGGTGCATGCGCGCCATCGACCAACACCGCCGCCCCGCGTGCGCGGCATAGCGCGACGATTTCTTCCAGCGGCGACACCACCGCCAAGGGCGAAAAAATATGGTCGATGATGACAAGGCGCGCGCCGCCAATAAGCGCCGACTCAAATGCCGCCACCATTTCCGCCGGTCCCGCGAGCGGCCACGGGATTTTCGCTTCGATCACGTCCACGCCATAACGCGCCGCGACGAATTGTGCCGTGTGTTTGACGGCCGGATACGCATGATTGCCGAGCACGATACGATCCCCGGCGTGCCAATCGATCGAGCGCAACACGGCGTTGGCACCGGAGGTCGCGTTCTCGATAAACGCAAGACGCGATGCGGTTGCGCCGACAAACGCCGCCAGACGCGCGACGGCGGCACCGAGGGCATCGGGCAACTCGTCGCTCATGAAGCGCACCGGCTCGCGCTCCATCGCGTCGCGCCAACGCGTTTGCGCAGCCTGCACATAGCGCGGCGTCGCGCCATAGGAGCCGTGATTCAGAAAGTGTATGGCCGGGTCGAGCGACCAAAACCGACGCATCGCGTGACCGAGCGCCGCCTCGGGTGACGGCAAATTGTCGGATGGAACATTCATCGCGGCTTCCCGATGAAGCCGGGCAACTTCGGCCCGGTGCGGACAAAGAGCGTGACCGAAGCAATCATGCGTGTGCGCTTTGCACAGCGCGCGACAGCCGTTTTGTGATGGTGTTTTCGCGGGCGCACGTCATCACCAACTCTTCCGTCGCGCGCGTCATCGCGACATACAAGAGCCGCGCTTCGTCGCGCAATTCGGTGTCCACATCCGTGTTGATCGCCCCGAGCCCGGCGACAATCACCAAGGCATATTCCAGTCCCTTTGAAGAATGCATCGTCATCAATTTCACCGTGTCCTGCGCGGCACCGAACGCGACATCGCTTTTCCATGTCGTGGGCACTCCCGCCTGGCGCAGTGCGGCCTTGATCGCCTTCCCGGCGGGATAGTATTCGCGGTAGAACACCGCCATCGAATGCCACGGCAGGCCACTATCGTGCGCGTGCCTGAGGCGTGCGGCGATCCACGCGGTCTCGTCGCGAAGTGTCGGCAATTGGATGAACAATGGCGGCGGGCCTTCGCGACCGATCGCCACCGGCGCGACCGTCGGCACATGATCCTCGTCGGCCGCGCGCTCGGTGAGCAGGTCGGCCGCGAACAGCGCCGCCACGCGGGAAATCTCGCGCGTGTTGCGGTAATTGATCTTGAACACCGTGGTGCGGCCCTGCGCGTCGATGCCGACACTTTTGAAACTGAATTTTTGCCGAACGGCTTTTTGGTAAATCGATTGCGCGTCGTCGTACAAGACCAGGAGTGAATTGCTCGCCGGATTCACCATCTGCACGATCAGCTTGAACCACTCGGGCCGAAAGTCGTGGCCTTCGTCGATCAGCAGCGCGTCGTATTGGCCGCCGGGAATCTGTTTGGCATCGACACCCTTGATGACGCGCGCGACCAATTCTTCATAGTAGCCATCGTCGTTTGAAAAGGGCGGCGGCGCGACGTGATAGGCGCGCAATTGCGCGTGGCACCACTTGTGGAAACTCTTCACGACCACTTTGTCGGCCAGATTTTTCGCGCGCATCCAGTGCGCGAGCCGCTCGGCGAGCTTCACGTTGTAACAAAGAATGAGGATCGGTTTGGACGCGGTCGCCGCGAGATAAATCGCCCGGTAACCGAGGATCAACGTCTTGCCCGAACCCGCCACGCCATGCACCACGCGGTGGCCTTCGCCCAGACTGCGGGCCAATTGCTCCTGCTGCAAATCCATCACGCGCATGATGTCCGGGATCGCGGGTATGACGGTGGTGGTCGTCAAACTCCGCAACGGTGCTATGGAGGGTGCGTCCGGCAAAAACAAATCCATCGAGCGCGGCGCGATGCGGATTTGCGGAAACAGGTGCCAACGAATTCGATCAATTTGCGGCAGCGTGAGATGGCCCTGAAAGCGGATCGTGAACATGCCCCACAGGCGTTGTTGAAACACTTCCGCTTCGATGGATTCCGTCATCTCGTCTTTGCAAATCACATGATGCGGCTCGATCACGCTATCGAGTTCGGCCCTCTCAAACTCTCGCCTTGTGATGTTGGAGAGAATGACGCCGTAACCCCACGGCAGCATCAGTTGACCTTTGAGCCGGCCATCGGAGAAGGTCAATTGCGGATCGCGCTTCAAACAATCCGCGACCGCATGCGCGTATTGCCGCGCCTGCTCCAGCGGATTCGCCACATGTTTCAAACCGGTGTCGAGATGAAGCTGAAAACTA
>JANPBQ010000228.1:0-15776 GCA_031430555.1 Betaproteobacteria bacterium | reverse complement strand
CACCGCAGATGGTATTGTTTCTCTCTGGAATCCCGCTGCGGAAAAAGTGTTTGGTGTGTCGCGCCTGACGGCTATCGGCGCGGAATCGCCACTGGTGACACGAGAAAACGCCGAGCGCGTGCTCGACCTGCGGCGACGCGTGATGTCGGGAGAGACCGTATACAACCATGAAATTGTTTGGCGGCGACAAGATGGTGCGGAATTCGAGTTCAGCGTCGCGGCGGCGCCAATGCGCGGCGCACAAATGGAAATCAACGGTGTACTCGTAACATGCAGCGATATCACCAGTCTGAAAGAAACGTCCCGCGCGCTGGATCAGCACCTGCGTTTTACCCAGGAACTGTTGGAAGTGTTTCCTTCGCCAATTTTCTATCGGCGTGCCGAAGGCGCTTATCTGGGCTTCAACCGTGCGTGGGAATTGTTTTTCTCCAAACGGCGCGAAGATTGGATCGGCAAGCGTCCGCAAGATTTTCTGCCGCCGGATCTGGCGGCCCTTGCGGAGATCGAAGATCGAAACGTGCTATCGACCGGTCGAACTTTCGTCGCCGAGACCGTAGTCACGGACGGGCGCGGCTTGGATCGGCATGTGGTGCGGCACATCAGTCAGTTCACCGACGCGAATGGCCGGCCGGCCGGGGTCATCGGGGTGCTGACGGATATCAGCGACTTCAAGCAAGCTGCGATGGCGTTGGAGGCCTCTGAGGGGCGTTTCAAAGCACTCACCGAAAGCGCGATGGATATCGTCACGGTGCTCGATATAGACGGCATCATTCGCTATCAGAGCCCGTCGGTCAAACACATGCTTGGCTATGAGCCCGCCGATATGCTCGGCAAATGCCAGTTCGAAATTATTCATCGAGACGACGCCGAAAAAATGCGCGCGGACTTTCGCGAATTGTTGGCCCGGGGGCAAATGGAACGCGCGATTGAGTTCCGGGTAATGAGAAGCGACGGCGAGTGGCGCACGCTGGAGGCGATCGGCAAGAATTGCCTGGGTGTACCAGGCGTGGGTGGAATCATCGTCAATACTCGCGATATCACCGAGCGCAAAAATATCGAGGCGCGTATCCAGCATCTCGCGTATCACGACGCGTTAACCGGCTTGCCCAACCGTTCCTTGATGCAAGACCGCGTTTCGCAGGCCATCGGGCGCGCCATGCGGTCGACGAAGCGCTTCGCCGTGATGTTCATCGATATCGACAATTTCAAAAACATAAACGACACGCTGGGCCACGATGTGGGGGATGAATTGCTGTGCCAAATCGCCGCACGCCTGACCGCATCAGTCCGCACCCACGACACTATTGCGCGTCAGGGTGGCGACGAGTTCATTGTTCTGCTGGATCAATTGGATGGGCATCAGGGCGCAACACGGGTGGCGCAGAAAATTCTCGATGCGTTGCGGTTGGCGTTTCAGGTGGGCGGCGTCGAACAACATGTGTCGGGATCGATCGGCATCGCCTTGTATCCCGACGATGGGCGTGATCCGCCGACATTGTTGAAAAATGCGGACACGGCCATGTTCCATGGCAAATCGTTGGGAAAAAACACTTATCAGTTTTTCACGCCGCAAATGAATGTCGCCGTGAAGCGCCGCGCCGCGATGGAATCGAATCTCCGGGCGGCCGTCAACAATGGCGACTTCACGTTGGTGTATCAACCGCAGATTGATCTCAACAGCGGCGAAATTGTTGCATTTGAGGCGTTGGTCAGATGGTTGCACGAGGATGGCGGCACGATGATGCCGGGCGAATTCATTCCACTCGCCGAAGAAACCGGGCTCATCAACAATATCGGAGAATGGGTGTTGCGCGAAGCATGCCGACAGGCGGTGGCGTGGTTGGGCGACGGCCTTCCACCTCGTCGCATGGCGGTCAACCTTTCGGCACGGCAATTGGTGGACAAAGGTTTTGTAGAACTGCTTGTGTCGATTCTCAAGGAAACCGGCCTGGATCCGAATTTGCTCGAGTTGGAGATCACCGAGAGTCAGGTCATGCGCCAGGGGGAGAGCAGCGTTGTGCTGCTCAATGAGATTGCCGCACTGGGCGTGCACCTTGCCGTCGATGACTTCGGCACCGGCTATTCAAGCCTGTCCTACCTGAAACGCCTGCCCTTCGGCAAACTCAAAATCGACCAGAGTTTCGTGCGCGACATTACCGTTGACCCGAACGATACCGCGATCGTCGTTGCCATCATCAGTATGGCGAGGAGTCTGGAACTCGACATCATCGCCGAGGGTATCGAGACGGGCGGGCAATTGACGTTGCTGCGCGCGAAAGGTTGCAGCGTTGGGCAGGGTTACTATTTCAGCGTGCCGAAGTCGGCGCAGGAACTGGTGCCGATGCTGGCACTGAAATCAATTTTTGAAAGACCCGCAGTATCGCAAGCGATCTAGGATCGTCCCGCGTCTTCGGCGGTAGCAGCGAAGCGATAGGTCAGGACTATTTTGCCAGCAGCAAGAATAATGCAGGCTTTGCGGGTGCGATATGCGGCGATTTTCGCCACGCGCTCGCCGGCTGCTGGATGATGGCCTGGTCATGCCCAGTCAAGTCGCTGGCGACGCAAAGTTTCGTCGTCGGAGCAAGCGTTTCAATCAAGTCCGCAAGCATGGCTTGATTGCGGTAGGGTGTCTCGATAAAAATCTGCGTCATGTCCCGTTGCCGTGACTCACGTTCCAGTTCGCGAATCGCTAAAATTCTCGCCGATTTCTCCCTCGGCAAATAGCCGTGGAATGCAAATTTTTGTCCGTTGAGTCCGCTGGCCATGAGTCCAAGAAGAATGGAGGAGGGGCCGACCAAGGGCATCACGCCGATGCCGTGCCGATGTGCTAAATCGACGATCCCGGCACCAGGATCGGCGATACCCGGAGCGCCCGCCTCGGAGACCAGGCCCACATCGTATCCGCCCAATAGCGGCACCAGCATATCCGCCAATGCGGTGTCATCGTCATCGGCAGTGAGTTCGCGAATCGATATTTCCCGCAGCGGTCTTTCGACGCCCAACGCCTTGAGAAATGTCCGTGCTGTCTTGGCGTTCTCTGCAATGTAGTAGTCAAGCCGCATGGCGATTGCGGCAACATCACGCGGTAAACTGGCGTCCGGCGAGAAAGTGTCCGATAGGTTGGTCGGGATGAGAAATAATGTGCCGTGGACACTCATGCCAGGACGCCGTATTTTTCCTCGCCAAACATCGAACATAGCGTGGTGAGCGGCAACCCAACCAATGCGGTGGGATCCTCGCTTTGCATCGATTCGATCAATGCAATGCCCAGACCTTCGGATTTGGCGCTGCCCGCGCAGTCGAGCGCACTTTCATGCTCGAGGTAGTAGTCGATTTCTGCGTTGGAATAACGCCGGAATCGTACTGTCGTGGAAACAACGGCTGATTGGACACGCCCACTGTCTGAATTTATGAGCGCAATTCCGCTGTGAAACACGAGGCTTCTTGCGCGCATCATCTGTAATTGCAGTCGCGCGTTGTCGCGCGTGCCGGGCTTGCCGATAGGGAGGCCATCAAGTTCAGCGACCTGATCCGAGCCGATTATCAGCGCCCCGGAATGTAGGGCTACAACACTGTTTGCCTTTGCCAGTGACAATCGACGCGCGGTTTGAATGGGCGTCTCGTCAGTCAATGGGGATTCGTCGGCATCAGGTTTACAGGTCGTGAACGGAACTTTCAATCTCTGAAGCAGTTCGGCGCGATAGCGGGAGGTCGATGCTAAGACAATTTTCTTCTTCAAAATCAATCACTTTTTGACTAATTGGCGTCAAAATCATATCATGCTGTTCCGTTGAGAGAGCGCTTCCCGTATGTCCAATACTATTCAAATTGAGCGTTTCACTCGCCAAAAGCAGACAATTTCCGGCCAATGTCGACCCGGTGAATTGCCGCCGCTGACTGATTATTTGGCGGATGACACCGGCGAAATTCGATTTTCTTTCAGTGGAAGTGAAAGGACAGATGCTGCCGGTGGCCAAAAGCAGTGTATTCGGTGTATAATTTCGGGTTGGTTTTTGGTGTCGGATCCATCCGATTTGCAGCCTGTGCGGCATGACATCGCCATCGACAGCCGCTTGGTGGTGGTTCGCGATGAATCTGCATTGCCGCCGCTGGAATTTGAATCCGACGACGAGGATTACATTGTGTGCGCCGCCGAAATGAATGTGCTGGAGCGGGTGGCGGAAGAAGTTCTCCTAAGCCTGCCCACGGCATTCGTGAGTGGCGTCGATCCGGCGGTAAAAACAACGAAATCCGGCCCAATTGTTGCATCGCATGCGGCGAAATCCGAGCGTGCCGCGAACGGCGCAAGTGCAAGAGTTTCTCCCTTCGCCCGGTTGGCGGAGTTGAAAAAGAAATAGCGGCAAATAGCAGTACAGCGGTACCCATTACTCAGAATTCCAGAATCACTGACTAAGTAAGCAAGGAGCAACATCATGGCAGTACAACAGAACAAGAAATCCCCTTCCAAGCGCGGCATGCATCGCGCGCATGATTTTCTGACCGCGCCCGCACTCGCAGTTGAGCCGACGACAGGTGAGACGCACTTGCGCCATCACATCAGCCCGACCGGCTACTACCGCGGTCGCAAAGTGATCAAGACCAAGGCCGACGAATAATCCGCGCCGATCGAATTACCGATATTAGAAGGTAGACTGCAAGAAAAGTCTTGGTAGGGGGCTTTTCCAAAATATGCAGATCACCATAGCGATCGATGCGATGGGCGGGGATCACGGCCCGTCGTCAACCGTTCCGGCGGCGTTGAAATTCCTCGACAAGTCCAGCGACTGCCGAGTGTTGCTGGTCGGCAATCCCGTTGCCATTCAGGCCGAGCTTGAGCGTCATCCCGTCGGCGACGCATTGCGAAGTGATGCCTCGCGCCTCAAAGTCGTGCCGGCAAGTGAAGTGGTCGGCATGGATGAAGATATTCGCTCCGCCATTCGCAACAAGAAGAATTCGTCGATGCGCATTGCCATCGACCTCGTCAAGTCCGGCGAGGCCCACGCCTGCGTGTCGGCCGGCAATACCGGTGCGCTGATGGGCACCGCAAAATTTGTACTGAAAACACTGCCAGGCATTGATCGTCCCGCGATATGTGCGGCGCTGCCGACGCGGCACGGTGTTGTTTACGTCCTGGATCTGGGTGCCAACGCGCAGTGCACGCCTGCACACTTGCTGCAATTCGGCATCATGGGCGCAATGCTTTGCACAGCGGTCGAAGGCAAGAAGAATCCCACGGTCGGTTTGTTGAATATCGGCTCGGAAGACATCAAGGGCAACGAAAGCGTCAGAGCGGCGGGCGAATTGCTCAAGTCAAGCCATCTGAATTTCTTCGGCAACGTCGAGGGCACCGACATCTACAAAGGCACCACCGATGTCGTGGTGTGCGATGGTTTCGTTGGCAACGTCATGTTGAAAACATCGGAAGGCATGGCGAAAATGATGGGTGAGTTTCTCAAGGCGGAGTATCAAAACGGCTTGTACAGCAAGTTGGCCGCCTTTGTTTCTCTGCCTGTGATCTCGCGATTCCGACACCGCATGGATCACCGCCGATACAACGGTGCCGCGTTGCTCGGTCTGCAAGGCGTGGTGGTAAAGAGTCACGGCTCGGCCGACGCCGTCGCGTTTTCGCATGCACTTAGTCGCGCCGCGACCGAAGTCGAGCATGGATTGCTGGAACTCATCACCGCCGAAATTAAACGTTTGCACGAAGAAGGATTTTTGCTTCCGCAAGTTTCGGCGCGCGAGGCGGTGCAGGCATGATTTATTCGCGCATCATCGGTACCGGCAGCTATCTACCGGAACGCGTCGTCACCAATCGGGATCTCGAGAAGATTGTCGACACGAACGACGAATGGATTGTGTCGCGCACCGGTATCCGCGAACGGCATTACGCGGCCGACAATCAGGATGCAAGCGATCTGGCGCTGGAAGCCTGCAAGCGGGCCATGCACGCCGCGCATGTGCACGGTGATGAAATCGACCTGATCATTGTCGCCACGTCAACGCCGGATATGGTTTTTCCTTCGACGGCGTGCATTCTTCAGGACAAATTGGGCATCCGCCACAGTGTCGCATTCGATATTCAAGCGGTATGTTCGGGTTTTGTTTTCGGCCTTGCCACGGCCGATCAGTTCATCCGCGGCGGCGCATTCAAATGCGCGTTGGTGGTCGGTACTGAAGTGTTTTCGCGCATCATGAATTGGCAGGATCGCGGAACTTGCGTTTTGTTCGGCGACGGTTCCGGCGCGGTCGTGCTTAAGGCCGCCAATGCGCCGGGAATTCTGACGACCCATCTGCACACCGACGGCAGCTATCGCGATGTATTGTGTACTCCCGGGACAGTGGAGAACGGCAAAATTCGCGGCAGTCCGATGCTTTCGATGGAGGGCGGCGCGGTCTACAAATTCGCGGTGAAGGCGTTCGAGGAAGTCGCGTGGGAAGCATTGAACGCAAACGGCATGCAGCCGTCCGAGATCGATTGGTTCATCTGTCATCAGGCCAACCGGCGCATCATCATGCACGCCGCGAAGAAGCTCGATTTGCCAGACGAAAAAGTCGTGATCACGGTTGATCGTCATGGCAATACTTCGGCCGCCTCGATTCCCTTAGCACTCGATGTCACCGTACGCGAAGGCAAAATAAAGCCTGGCGATACCGTTTTAATGGCGGCGTTGGGCGGCGGCTTTGCCTGGGGCGCGGTGTTGTTGAAATGGTGAACGAAATCAGTCGGCGATTAGCGGTCGTCTTCGCGGGCCAGGGCTCGCAATCGATCGGCATGATGAACGGCTTCGGCGACATGCCGGTGATTCGCCTCACGTTTGATGAAGCGTCCGAAAGTCTTGGACTCGATGTCTGGAAGTTGATGGTCGAGGGCCCCGCCGACGCACAAAATCAGACTGTCAATACGCAACCATTGATGTTGACAGCAGGCGTAGCGACGTGGCGAGCCTGGCAAGAGAAGGGCGGTTCCGCACCAACGTACTTCGCCGGCCACAGCTTGGGCGAATACACGGCGTTGGTCGCGTCAAACGCGTTGAGTTTCGCCACGGCACTGCCGTTGGTGCGTTTTCGCGCGCAGGCCATGCAAGATGCCGTGCCCGAGGGGGTTGGCGGCATTGCCGCGATTCTGGGATTGGATATTCCCCAGGTCACGGCGGTTTGCGCCGATGCGGCGGAAGGTGAAGTGTTAGAGGCGGTGAACCTCAATTCGCCAGGGCAAATTGTCATTGCCGGCCATCGAAGCGCGGTCGAGCGCGGAATGGCGCTGGCGAAAGCGCGCGGCGCGAAGCGCGCACTGATGTTGCCGATGAGCGCGCCATCGCATTGCGCGCTGATGAAGCCCGCCGCTGAAAAGCTGGCTGATTACCTGAAAAATATTTCCATCTCAATGCCGGACGCGCCGGTGATTCACAATATGAGTGTCGCGGCCAGCGTGACGGTCGAAGAAATCAAAACCGCATTGATCGAGCAGTTGTTTCGCCCGGTTCGATGGATCGAAACGATTCAGCTACTCGCCGGCCGCGAAATTGCCAGCGTGGTCGAATGTGTTCCCGGAAAGATTCTTACCGGACTCAATAAGCGCATCGACGCAAATCTTTCCTGCCATGCCGTGACCGATTGCGCGACCCTCGATGCAGCCATCGCGGCAACCCGCTAACCATTGCCGGGGAATACAGAATGAAAAAGCTAGACGGAAAAATCGCACTTGTTACCGGTGCCTCACGCGGGATCGGTGCCGCGATATTATGTGCACTCGGCGAAGCCGGTGCGACCGTGATCGGCACCGGCACCACCGAGTCCGGAGCGGCGGCCATTCAAACGCAAATCAACGACGCCGGCTGGTTGGGTGAGGGCAGAATACTGAATGTGACCGACGCGGCAGGATGCGACGCCGCGGTGAAAGCAATCGAGGAAAAATTCGGCGCGGTTGGCATACTCATTAACAACGCCGGCATCACCCGCGACACGCTCTTGATGCGCATGAAAGACGCAGACTGGCAGGAAGTGATCGACACCGATCTCACGTCCGCGTTTCGCCTGTCGCGCGCGGTCATCAAGGCAATGATGAAGGCGCGTAGTGGTCGCATCGTCAATATCGGTTCGGTCGTTGGGCACATGGGTAATGCGGGGCAGGTGAATTACGTGGCGGCCAAGGCGGGGCTCGCCGGCTTTACCAAGGCACTCGCGCGCGAAGTCGGCAGCCGAAACATCACCGTGAATTGCGTCGCCCCCGGATTCATTGAAACCGACATGACCAAGGTGCTCGCGGAGGCGCAAGTGGCGAAATTGGTGGAGAATGTGCCGCTGGGTCGATTGGGCAGTGCTCGCGATATTGCGGAGGCGGTGCTATATCTGGTTTCGCCCGGCGCATCGTACGTCACCGGTGCGACGATTCACGTCAACGGCGGAATGTACATGGATTAGCGGCAAGCGCGCGCCGCATGCGGCAAGTTATTTCGCGGATCGTGCCTTGGGTATTTGGTAAAATAGCGCAGTTCAATTTTTCACCCCTGTGGGAGGAAGCAGCAAATGGATAACATCGAAGCGCGCGTCAAGAAAATCGTCGCTGAACAACTCGGCGTAGCGGAAGCCGACATCAAGAACGATTCGTCGTTCGTCGAGGACCTAGGCGCGGATTCGCTCGACAACGTCGAATTGGTCATGGCACTTGAAGAAGAATTCGAGACGGAAATCCCCGACGAAGCCGCCGAAAAGATCACCAACGTCCAGCAAGCCGTTGATTACATCAACGCCAATCAGAAGAAATAAATTGTTGCAAACCGGCCGTCCGCGTCCGCGACGGCCACTTTTCCGCCTTCACCTGGTCTCTTTCGATCATCATCCCAAGCTATGTCAAAACGACGCGTAGTCATCACGGGTCTCGGTATCCTCTCGCCGATCGGCAACGGTATCACCGAAGCATGGGACAACGCGGTTAATGGTCGCGGTGGAATCGGGCCGATCACGCGATTTGACGCAAGCGTGCTGCCGACACGGTTTGCCGGTGAGGTCAAGAATTTCAACGCGGCCGATTGGATGTCGCCCAAAGAAGTTCGCCGCATGGACGCCTTCATTCACTACGGCGTCGCCGCCACCAAGATGGCGATCGACGACGCGGGACTGGTGATCACGGAAGAAAACGCCGAGCGCATCGGTGTCAATGTTGGGTCAGGTATTGGTGGATTGCCGATGATCGAAGACAACATCCGCGACATGATTGAAAAGGGCCCGCGAAAGATTTCGCCATTCTTCGTGCCGGGTTCGATCGTCAACATGGTCGCCGGATTGATTTCGATTCATTACGGCCTCAAGGGGCCGAACGTGTCGATGGTGTCGGCGTGCGCATCATCCACCCACTGCATCGGCGATGCCGCGCGATTCATCGAGTACGGTGACGCCGATGTCATGATTGCAGGCGGTGCCGAAGCGTGCGTGAACATGGCCGGCATCGGCGGATTTTGTTCATGCAAGGCGCTGTCGGAGCGCAACGACTCGCCTGAAACGGCGAGCCGTCCGTTCGACCGCGACCGCGATGGTTTCGTGCTCGGCGAGGGTGCCGGTATTTTGATACTCGAGTCGCTCGAACACGCCACGGCGCGTGGCGCACGCATTTACGGCGAGCTTGCCGGCCTCGGCATGAGTGCCGATGCCTACCATATGACGACGCCATCGATGGATGGACCGCGCCGGGGCATTCTCGCCGCGTTGCGCAATGCGGGCGTCAACGGCGATCAAGTGCAATATGTGAATGCGCACGGTACCTCGACGCCGCTGGGCGACAAGAATGAAACCGACGCGCTCAAATCCGCCTTCGGCGATCATGCGTACAAATTGGTGGTGAATTCGACCAAATCCATGACCGGCCATTTGCTTGGGGCGGCCGGCGGCATCGAGGCGGTATTTACGACGCTCGCCGTGCACCATCAGATTTCACCGCCGACCATCAACATTTTCAATCAGGACCCGGCCTGCGATCTTGACTATTGTGCGAACACTGCACGCGACATGAAGATCGATGTGGCGATGTCGAATTCGTTTGGATTTGGCGGCACCAACGGCACCATTGTCGTCAAGAAATTCGCGTAATCCATTCTTGAGCGCGAGCGCAACGACGCCATGAAACGGGGTCTCGCCTTGGTCGGGGGCCTGTTCGCAACCGCCGCCCTCGCCATGGCCGCATGGGCATACCATTTTGCGCAGAGCCCCTTGCCCTTACCGCCGGCGAAGGAGTCGTTTGAATTCACGGTGCGCCCAGGCGCGACGCTCAAGTCTATTTCGCGCCAATTGGCGGATGCGGGCCTGCTGCCCGATGCTCAATCTCTCTGGCTGCTTGGCCGTGCAACGCAATCGACCGCCATTCAAGCGGGCTCCTACCGACTGGACAAGCCCCTGACTCCATTGGAGCTGTTGCGCAAGATGGTTGATGGCGACGTGATTCCGGTCACGGTGACGTTTGTCGAAGGCATCACGTTCGCCGGAATGCGCCGGCAACTCGAATCGACGGCAGGCGTGAAGGTCACGTTGACGGGATTGTCGGACACCGAGGTGCTGAAGAAAATCGGCGCGGCCGAATCGCATCCCGAGGGATTGTTTTATCCGGACACTTACCAATTCGCCGCCGGCATCAGCGACCTTGAATTGCTCAAGAAGAGTTATCAGGCCATGCGAAAAAAACTTGCCGACGCATGGGCGAAGCGCGCCGCAGATTTGCCGTACAAGAGCGCCTACGAGGCGCTGATCATGGCGTCGATCATTGAAAAGGAAACGGGCCGGGCAGACGAGCGCACGTTGATAGGCTCGGTATTCATCAATCGACTGAAAATACCCATGCGCTTGCAGACCGATCCCACCGTGATTTACGGCATGGGAAGCAGTTATGACGGCAACATCCGCAGACGCGATTTGTCGGCCGACACGCCTTACAACACTTACACGCGAGATGGACTACCGCCCACACCGATCGCCATGCCCGGCTCGGGTTCGTTGCAAGGCGCGCTGAATCCGGCGCAGTCCGACAAGCTATACTTTGTCGCAAAGGGCGATGGCAGCCACTATTTTTCGCGCTCGCTCGATGAGCACAATCGCGCCGTCGCAAAGTACCAGTTGGGCCGATAGGCAATCAGGCGAATGAGCGGAAAATTCATCACACTGGAAGGCATCGACGGCGCAGGCAAATCTTCGCACCTGGCATTTATCGCCGCTTGCATCGAAAAAAGCGGATTTCGCGTGCAGTCCACGCGCGAACCCGGCGGCACATCTCTGGGTGAAACACTGCGCACGCTGCTGCTGAATGAAAAAATGCATGCCGACACCGAGGCGTTGCTGATGTTCGCGTCGAGGCGCGAGCAATTGATTGAAACTATCGAGCCGCTGCTTGACGACGGCGTATGGGTGGTTTGCGATCGATTCACCGATTCGACGTACGCGTATCAATGCGGCGGCCGTGGACTATCGGAGGAGCGAATCGCGACACTGGAAAACTGGGTACACGGCAACTTGCAGCCCGATTTGACGTTCCTGTTCGATGCGCCGATTGAAGTTGCCCGCGCGCGCCTTGATCGCGCTACCGCGAACCCGGACAAATTCGAGCGCGAGCGGAGCGAATTTTTCACCAATGTTCGCGCGGCGTACTTGATGCGCGCCGCAAAATTCCCGGCGCGCATCAAGGTCATCGATTCCGCGCGCGCGCTGTCGGTAATCGAGGCGGATCTCGCCGCGCATCTTGCCGAGTTGGCGGGCTCGTCGGCGGCGGCAACGTGAGCATTGAAATACTACCCTGGCAGCGCGCCCCACTGACGGAGCTATTGTCGCGCCGCCAATTGTTGCCGCACGCCATGCTGGTCTACGGCAAACAAGGTGTGGGCAAATTGGAATATGCGCGCGCGATTTCGCAATCGCTGTTGTGCGAATCGCCGGATGCCGGCATCGCCTGCGGAATTTGCCCGGCCTGCGGCTGGTTTCACGACGGCAATCATCCGGACTTCCGCGAACTGCGACCCGAATCGCACGATGAAGATGACGCCGACAATGCGGCCGCCCAGGATGCGCCCGCCGACGGCGATACCAAAGAAAAGAAAAAAAGCCGCGAGATCAAAATCGAGCAAATCCGTGACATTGGCATGTTCATGACGCTCACCACGCATCGCGCCGGATTTCGCGTCTTGCTGGTGTATCCGGCCGAGGCGATGAATCCCGCCGCCGCGAATGCGCTATTGAAAACGCTTGAAGAGCCGCCGCCGCAGACGGTAATCCTGCTCGTCACCGATCGCATTGGCCGCTTGATGGCGACGATCAAAAGTCGTTGCCAAAAATTGCTGGTGCCTGCGCCCGACGAGGCGAGTGCGCTGGCGTGGATGACCGCGAAGGGCGTCGATAATGCCGACATCGCGTTGTCCCAATCGGGTGGTGCGCCGTTGGATGCGATCAACTTTGCGGATGCCGATTACCAGACTGATCGGAAGACGTTTACCAACATGCTGGCCGAAAAAGATGCCGACTACTTGGCCGCCGCGCAAGCGTTTGAAAAACACGAACTGTCGAACATTCTCGACTGGTTGCAAACTTGGATCGGCGACGTGGCACTATCGAGGTTCACCGGCGAAGTACGCCATCACCGTGATCACCGCGCGGCGATTTCCCGCATCGCGACCCGTGTCAATTTGCCGTCGCTGTTCCGCTATGAATCGCAGTTGCGGCAAGCGCGCCGCAGCGTTCACCACCCCTTGAATGCGAGACTTTTGCTGGAACAATTGCTAATATCATATTCGCAAGCTATTCGATAACGACGGCCCCATGAGCGCAGACAATCCCACAATGACTGGTGCCAACGTCACGCCGATCCGGCGGCCTGACGTGATATCGCTTAACCTCAAGGGCAAAAGCGCACTTTATGCCGCGTGGATGCCGCTATTGAAGGGCGGCGGCTTGTTCATGCAAAGTACCAAGCCGCACCAGCTGGGCGACGAAGTTCTGGTGGTGCTGACGTTCCTCGAAGAGCCCGTGAAAATTCCGATGACTGGCGTGGTGGCGTGGATCAATCCGCCTCACGCACAGGGCAACCGCCCGCAAGGTGTGGGCATCCGACTTCCCGATAGCGAGGTCGGCAAAGAATTGAAGAAGAAAATTGAAGGATTGCTGGCACCCGTGGCCAAATCCGACCGGCCAACGTCGACGCTTTAAGCGCGTTGCCGTATTAGCGTTTTCCTACGTGGCGCTCAGATTGAATCTAGCTTGATCGAGCCATTTGGCGGTATCGGGTATTTCCGCCACGCGCAATTTTTCGATCAATTTATCAAGGTCCACATCCACATTCAGCGAACGGCGATGCACATCGCGAAGAAATCGCTCACCTTGTGAATGATCGATGAATTGGACGAGATGGTCGAAAAAGCCGTTCACATTGAGCAATCCGACGGGCTTTTGGTGATATCCCAGTTGCAGCCATGTGAGCGCCTCGAACAACTCGTCGAGGGTGCCGAACCCGCCGGGCAGGGCGATGAAGCCATCGCACAATTCGGTCATCAGCGCTTTGCGTTCATGCATGTTGTCGACGATATGCATTTGGGTAATGCCGTGATGCCCGACTTCTTTGTCCATCAAGAGTTTCGGTATCACGCCGATCACCTGACCGCCGGCGGCGAGGCACGCATCGGCGGCGACGCCCATCAATCCGACGCTGCCGCCTCCGTAGACGAGACGGATGTTACGTTCAGCCAGAGTCATTCCAAAGTCGGCGGCAGCCATTGCGTATGCGGGTTGGGCCCCGGCGCTGGAGCCGCAAAATAGACACAGGGCATCGAGTTTTCTCATGGCCCGATTATAGCGGGCGGTGATGGCACCCGACTTGCCGATTTACCTCGATAGTGTGCGTTACGCAGCCGGTTTCTCCGCCGGTTCGGCGGCATCGTCATCCGGTTCATCGGCGGCGTCATCGGCTGAAGGTGTTTCTCCGGCAGCGAGTTTGCGCAGGCGCTTTTCTTCTTTTTTGGCTTTTTTGGCGAGTTCTTTCTGGCGTTTCGCGAAGTCGTAGTTAGGTTTGGCCAATTGGCGATCCTTTCAGTTTGTGAATCGAAAATAAATACGGCAATTTACCGATGCATGAACATCGGACAACTGTGAGAGTAACCCTTTTCACCGGCCCGTGGGCACCCACCATGAAAATTTCCCTTTGCTCGATTGGCGGTGGGTAAGAGATCGATTTTGATCGACGACGGGTGGGCGATAATAGCGCAATGTTTATCGACTCGCATTGCCATCTGGATTTCCCCGAGCTCGCCGCCGATCGCGACGCGGTCTTGCAATTGATGCGCGACAACCGCGTCACCCACGCGCTGACGATTTCGACCACGTTTAAGACGTTTCCCGACGTGCTGCGCGTGGCGGAGATGAATGACAACATGTGGTGCTCGGCAGGCGTGCATCCCGACGAGCAAGTCGATGATCATGAAGCCACGCTGGAAGAGTTGCTCGCGATGGCGGATCACCCTAAAGTGGTCGCGATCGGCGAAACCGGATTGGACTACTTCCGCTTGACCGAGCCGCTCGATTGGCAGCGCGAACGTTTTCGCATCCATATCCGCGCAGCGAAACAGTGCGGCAAACCGCTCGTCATTCACACGCGAAATTCCTCAGCGGATACGTTGAGGCTAATGAAAGAAGGGGGTGCTGCGGAAGTCGGCGGCGTGATGCATTGCTTCACGGAAACACAGGAAATTGCCGACGCGGCGATCGCGATGAATTTCCACATATCCTTCTCCGGAATCGTCACCTTTAAAAGCGCCAAAGCGTTGCAAGAGGTGGCGAAGCGCGTACCGCTGGACCGCATGCTGATCGAAACCGATTCGCCTTACCTGGCACCAACGCCTTTCCGCGGCAAGATGAATCAACCCGGCTATGTGCGTTATGTGGCCGAATACATCGCCACTCTGCGCGGCGTAGCGGTTGAAGAAATCGCCGCCGCGACTACCGAAAACTTTTTCCGCTTGTTCGCAGACGCGCGTCCGCGTTGATGCGGGTGTGCCGATGCCATATCGGTGGATACCAGCATAAACAAGTCAATCACGAGCACGGGCGCGCCTTTCTGGGCAATCTTGACAATGCCAATATGGGTACTACGAAAAAATCGGTTTCGGCAAAGGGCGGTCGCATTGTCGGCAAAACGGTGGCGTCGAAAAAACCCGTGCGCGCGCCATGGGTGGTGCGTGAGGCGACTGCCCCTTACCAGATCACCACACAGGAAGCGCCGCTCGCGGCCAGCGGCCTCGCCGATGCGCTCTTCACCACCACGCAGCAACGCGTGCTGGGTTTGCTCTTTGGCCTGCCGGATCGCAGCTTCTTTGCCAATGAAATTATTGGCAAGTTCGGATCTGGTTCTGGTGCGGTACAACGCGAGCTGGCGCGTCTCGAGAGCTCCGGCCTGATGACGGCCAAATGGATTGGAAATCAAAAGAACTATCAAGCTAATCATGAGTCCCCCATCTTCGTGGACTTGTGGGGCATCGTGCAGAAGACAGTAGGTGTTTCCGGGCCGTTGTATTCGGCGAATCGCTACCTCGTCTTCCAGTTGCCCCCCCCACGCGCTTGACCTAGTGTCGCGACACAGAAGTATCGAAACATTAAACGGCGTCTTTTTCCGCATGGCAGCGTTGCTCGTCGTTGCCATAGCGGTGCGCAGCCTGCCCCGGCATGTAGTAGGCCGGGGTCGCCTCCTCGCGCCTTGCCCTGCGAAAAAATCCATCCGTTTCATTTGTATCGCTACTTCTGTGTCACGACACTAG
>JANPBQ010000227.1:0-4990 GCA_031430555.1 Betaproteobacteria bacterium | reverse complement strand
TCGATCGTCTTTTCATCCGCCGCGATCATGCCCGCGCGCGCGCCGGCCTCGATCGCCATGTTGCAAAGCGTCATGCGCCCTTCCATCGAAAGTGCGCGAATCGCGGAGCCGGCAAATTCAATTGCCGACCCGGTGCCGCCGGCCGTGCCGATTTTGCCGATCACTGCAAGCGCGATATCTTTCGCCGTCACACCGCGCCCTACTTTGCCTTCAACGCGAATCAACAGCGACTTCGATTTTCGCGTCACGAGACATTGCGTCGCCATCACATGCTCGACTTCGCTGGTGCCAATGCCGAACGCGAGTGCCGCGAACGCGCCATGCGTTGAGGTGTGCGAGTCACCGCACACGACTGTCATGCCGGGCAAGGTGGCACCCTGCTCCGGGCCGATCACATGCACGATTCCCTGGCGCGCATCGTTCATGCCGAAATAATCCTGCACGCCGAATTTTTCGATGTTCCGATCGAGGGTCTCAACCTGCAATCGCGAAATCGGATCGGCGATTCCCTCATTGCGGGATGTGGTCGGCACATTGTGGTCGGCGGTCGCAACGATGGATTTCAAGCGCCACGGTTTTCGGCCATTGATTTCAAGACCTTCGAACGCCTGCGGACTGGTGACTTCATGCACCAGATGGCGATCAATATAGATCAGCGCCGAGCCGTCGGACTCCTCATGCACTTGGTGCGTGGACCACAATTTGTCGTACAGCGTTTGCGGCATGGCGTTCTTTGCGAGAAGTAAAATTCGGGCCTTTGATTATACAAGCGGCATCGAATTTGTGCGCTGCACCAATGGCGTTTTTCGGTCTGCGCAGTCGCTACAAACGCGGTGCACCGACCCATCGACAGGAAACTCCGTACGCCACAAACATGAGTGCCGACATCGCCGTGAACATCCATGCGGCACCGAGCGACTCCCACGCCACGCCGGCACCGATGCCGCCCAATGCACCGCCAAGACCGAACGCAAAACTGGCGAGAATCGCCTGACCGCGCGCACCGAGCTGCGCGGGAAACCACTGATGCAACATCGCCATCGTTGCCGCATGCCACGTGCCATAGGTAAAGGCGTGACCGATCTGCGCAATCAATTGAAGCGTCAGCGAAGCCGGGAACCAAGCCACCAGCAAATATCGAAACGCAGTCACCAAAAAACTGAATGCAAAAAGGGATTGCGGTGTGAAGCGCGTATTGATCCTCGGCAGGAAAACGAAAATCGCGATTTCGGCAATGACACCAAGCGACCACAGGATTCCGACCGTTGATTTGCTATGACCACTTTCGACCATGAAGATCGAGTAGAAAATGAAGTTCGCGCTCTGCGTCGCCATCATCAGGAAGCATGCCGCGAACAATCCCATGACCTCCGGACGCCGCAGAATCGGCATGGCGGACTGGCCGCCGACGGATCCGGTGCTACGCGGCTCGTTTTCGGGAATCATCCACGCAGACAAGGTTGCCATCACCAACATGGCCAGTACCATCCACAACAGCGATGACATCGCCAATCGATCCAAAACCCAACCGGCCATCGTGACGGTGACAATGAATCCGACCGATCCCCAAAGTCGAATGCGCGCGTAACGACCGGAGTCCCCGTCCACGGCGGTTAGCACCGACGCTTCGAACAACGGCAGGGCCGCCGACCAAAACGAATACATCAGCACGAACGCAATCGACATCGCCGCATAACCGCTCACCACAAACAGCAACGCGAATGAGGCGGTCGCGAGCACGAGTGTGGCGCGAATGATCGCCGTGCGCCGATGCAACCGATCGGCGAGCCAGCCCCAGAAAAACGGCGTGACGATGCGCACGATTTGCTGCAACGACATTAGCAATGCAATTTCAGCCGCTGAATATCCGAGCGAATGCAAATACAACGCAATGTAGGTACCGAACACGCCGATGAAGGCGAAGTACCAGAAATAGAAATTCGCGAGGCGAAATGCGGGGCTCACCGCCGACCCTGTGCGCGGGAACATCCGTCAAACGATCGCTTGCCGGTCACGCTTCGCTCGGATCCGGATCATCCATTTTTGCGTTATCTTTCGCCCGGGCGTGTGCCGTGCGCCATTTTGACATCGCCTCGACCGACACCTGTGCCGGCACGCGTGGCGTTGTCACCCGCACATCGCCATTTTGCGCGCGGTGAATCAGCGCGCGATCCATCAACACCAGCGCCAGCATCGCCTCCGCGATCGGTGTCGCGCGAATACCCACACAGGGGTCATGTCGGCCATGCGTATTGATCACAACCGGGTTGCCGGACTTGTCGATCGTTTGACGGTCGAGGCGAATCGAGGATGTTGGCTTAATCGCTATCGAGACCGTCACATCCTGCCCCGTCGAAATTCCGCCCAGCACACCGCCCGCGTTGTTGGTCAAGAATCCGTCCGGCGTCATTTCGTCCGACGAGGTGCCGAGTTGTTCGATGCACGCAAAGCCCGCGCCGATTTCAACGCCTTTCACCGCATTGATACCCATCATCGCGTGCGCGATCGCGGCATCGAGCCGATCGTAAATCGGGTCGCCCCACCCGACCGGCATGCCGTTCGCGACCACATTGATGCGCGCGCCGCAGCTCTCGCCTGATTTGCGCAATTTGTCCATGTAGCTTTCGAGTGAGGCAACCACACCCGCATTCGGCGCGAAGAAAGGATTGTCGTGCACCACATCCCAGGACTCGAACGGAATCTCGTTCGCGCCAAGTTGCGCAAGATAGCCCCGAATTCGCACGCCGACTTTTTCACTCAACCATTTTTTCGCAATCGCGCCCGCTGCCACCGAGGGTGCCGTCAAACGCGCCGACGATCGCCCACCGCCGCGATGATCGCGAATGCCGTACTTCTGCAAATAGGTGTAATCGGCGTGGCCGGGCCGAAAGCTCTCGGCGATATTGCCGTAATCTTTGCTGCGCTGATCTTCATTGCGGATCAACAATGCAATCGGCGTCCCGGTGGTTTTTCCCTCGAACACACCCGAGAGAATCTCGACGCGATCTTCCTCGCGCCGCTGGGTCACATGACGCGAAGTGCCGGGCTTTCGCCGATCCAGATCCGGCTGAATATCATCGGCGGATAACAACATCCCGGGCGGGCATCCGTCGACCACGCAACCAATCGCCGGGCCGTGGGATTCGCCAAAATTGGTGACCGTAAAGAGCCTGCCGAGAGTGCTGCCGGACATGGGATTTTCGAAAGGATTGAGCAGTGCCGAGTCTATCACGCGCCACTTGCCAATCGACTCGTGTGCACCGGCCAAAGACTGCAAACACCAATACTGGCGAGGCATTCCAGCCGTTTTTGCCCTGAGAGCCGCACCGGTATTGACTCTCGATGTTCGAAAGTACTGCCCCTGGGTTGCGCCGAGCCGAGCGAATCAAGTTTCCAATGCTGACAATTGGCATTGGCATCGACCGCTAGAATCGCCCGTGCGTATGCATGGCCGCGCCAAATTCAGACGCACAGAATGCTGTCGTTATGCGTGGCGACAAAACAATTTCAACCGCAAAATCCCGGGAAAAACTCAGTGAAAATGATCGACGACAGTCACGCGCGGATATCGCACTCGTTCGTCGCGGCGAGTGTGCGGCCGGATGGCGATATCGGTCCATTTGGCGATACGCAACCCTTCACATTGAAGCCCATGCCGCCGGTGCCAAATCCGCCCAAGGATGAAGGCGGACGGAAAATGTCGCGTCTCCCCAACTATTTCCCCATACCCATTCCAGCTACCTGCTCCCCGGTCCGCTGGCTCACACGCACTCGCCACGGATAGTTGTCTTCCGGCAATTCTTTGCAGACGGGATTGCGGAAGTGCTGCGCTAGCGCGAGGCGCCAGCTCTCCGACGAATTGGCGGTGGTCATGTGCGGCGTCTTGCTGTGGTGGAACGTGACGCTGCCTTCCTCGATCGGGCAGGCGACCACCTCGCTACCTTGCGGAATGTCGCAGACAAGCAGGTCGCTGGCCATTTCGGGCGGATTCACGTGTTCAAGTAATCGCTTGTGACCATCCCGAACGAAATGCATGCAACCGTTTTCCGGCCCTACGCGGTGAAACGCGGTCCAGCAGGTGATGCCGCGATCCTGCAGCGTGCGCCCCCAGTAACCTTCGTCCTGATGCCACGGCGTCGGCGCGCCGATGCCCGGCGGCTTACCCAGAAACTGCTCGTACCAGAATTCCATTTCCTGGCGCATCAAGGCGGCACTGAATCTGGCTGCCCAGGCGCGAAAGCGCGATTCAACCACCCACGGGAAAAATTTATCGACACCGCTTTGAACGATGCGAAAGGCTCGCTTGTCCAGCGGTTCGTCACGCCGCCAGTCCCAATCATTGCCTGTTTCTCGCGGGAGACGAATCATCGCCTGCCCCAGTTCACGGAACGCAGCGCCCTCCTCCTCGGCGATCACGTCCTTGACGACGAGGAAACCGTCTACTTCAAAACGGCGCAGGTCTTCCGCGCTGGGGTCGGGGTAGTTCAAATTTGATGTCCTTCACAATTTCCGGCTGGTGAACCGGGTAGTACGCACCAGTGCCGCCAGTGTGGCGCAAGGAAGCGAAGGCACAAACTATGGAAAGATAAATTCAAACACTATTTTTTCCTGCGACCGGATCATTGGCCCGGAAAAGTTTGCCAGTGAACCCGGTCTGCACGCAGCGTGCACTAGGGAGCTTCTCGAAAGCCACAAACTTGTCGCCCCGGATTTAGTCCGGGGCCCAATTTTTTCTGAAACTCAATGAGTTACGAAACTGGGATACCGGCCTACGCCGGTACGACAGAAGTTAATAGAAGTGCCCTGGACGATGCTCTTGGCTAGCATTCAACCGGAAAATGCTCCCGCATGTTGTTGCGCGAACGAAATTACCCAGTTGTGCGCGATTACGAGTACCCAATTTTCTAACTACATTAGCATTCCAAAGCAACGCATTAGTTCGGTTTTGGCTGGGTCGTCGACCTCGCGCATTGCTGGGTAAACTGGACCG
>JANPBQ010000226.1:0-1701 GCA_031430555.1 Betaproteobacteria bacterium | reverse complement strand
GTATCCAATCCGCGCATATCAGACTGATCAATCGTCGTCCCGCCGCCCGCTCTGCGTTCAGCACATGGCTTCAACAAGACCAACAGGAAAAGATCAACCAAATCAGCTACATTTGACAGGTCAATACATATCAGTGTTTTGATTTTTGTACGGCAAAAAACGGTCGTAGTGAGATTGCTGAACTATGTGCAGCATTCACTTTCGACCATCAAACCCTAGCACCCTAGCGCCTTTCCGACCACAAATCCCCCAAACACCCCGCCAATAATCGACTTTTTCCGTCTGTTGCGCCGCAGCGTGATTGTCCGCAGTGAAACTCGTATCCTGTTCATTGCTTCGCTCGTTCCAATTCTTAGCCCCATTCCTATCCCCTGAAATTTCCGTCGAACCCACGCCGCGCGGGCGGGACGGCAGTCTTCACGATTCTTGAATTCATACGGAGGCAATCATGCAACTCAGTCTCACCGTCAATGGCAAAGCAGTGAACGCGGAGGTCGAGCCGCGCACGCTGCTGGTGGATTTTCTGCGCAATCAACGACACCTGACCGGCGTTCACGTCGGCTGCGATACCGCGCAATGCGGCGCCTGCACGATCACGATGGACGGCCGGGCGGTGAAGAGTTGCAACATGCTCGCGGTGCAGGCGGCAGGGTGCAGCGTGACGACGATTGAAGGGCTCGCTGCGGAAGACGGGACGATGCATCCGATGCAGGCCGCGTTCAAAACGCACCATGGATTGCAATGCGGCTTTTGCACGCCGGGGATGGTGATGAGCGCGCTGGAATTGAAGGGGCGCAAATTGAGCGATGACGAAATCCGCGCGGCGCTCGACGGCAACATGTGCCGCTGTACCGGTTATCAAAATATCGTGAAGTCGGTGCAAGCCGGCCTCGCGGCGATGAAATAGGAGGCGACCATGGCAGACGCGATCGGACAACGACTTGAACGCAAGGAAGATTACCGCTTCCTCACCGGCGCCGGGCAATACACGGACGACGTGAATTTTCCGAATCAGAGTTACGCGTATTTTCTGCGCTCGCCGCACGCGCATGCAGTGATCAAATCGATCGACCATGCCAAGGCGAGCGCCGCCCCCGGCGTGGTGAAAATTTTCACTGGTGCCGACCTCGATGGAAAAATGGGCGGCCTGCCGTGTGGTTGGCTGATCACTGACGTGAACGGTCAACCGATGAAAGAGCCGCCGCATCCGGTGCTGGCCATCGGCAAGGTGCGCTTCGTCGGCGACCAGGTGGCGCTGGTGATTGCGGATACGTTTGCCGAAGCGCGCGAGGCGGCTGAATTGATCGAGATTGACTACGACGTGCTGCCGGCAGTGGTCGATACCGGCAGCGCATCCGCGAGCAAAACGGCGGTACACGATATCGCGCCGGACAATGTCTGCTACGTTTGGGCGCTGGGAGACAAAGCCGCGGTCGATGCCGCCTTTGCCAAGGCCTTCAAAGTCACCAAACTGCATATCGAAAATAATCGCCTGATTCCCAACGCGATGGAGACGCGCGGCGCGAACGCGCATTATTCGCGCGCCGATGAGAGTTACACGCTGTATGTTTCGAACCAGAATCCGCATGTCGAGCGCCTGCTGATGACCGCGTTCGTGCTGGGCTTGCCCGAACACAAAGTGCGCGTGATCGCGCCCGATGTCGGCGGTGGCTTCGGTTCGAAAATTTATTTGTACGGCGA
>JANPBQ010000225.1:0-27250 GCA_031430555.1 Betaproteobacteria bacterium | reverse complement strand
TATCGGCTCATGATCGCTTCCGAAGTGCGGCGCACGTCGGATCAGTGGAATCCGCTGAAGATCGCATTCGACCGCCCGCACGAGGCCGATTTCCCGAAAGCCTTGATGGCGCTGCCGTGGCGCGACCGCCTCAAAGTGCTGGGCGACATGTGGCGCTTTGTGGTGCTCTACAAGGAATTCAAATGGGGCCGGCAGATATTCCGCGCCGCGATGGAGCGGCCGTGGATTGGCGGGTATTCGATGCGGAAGTGGTTGTAGTTATCGTGCGAAATAGAATGCTGTCATCCTGAGCAACGCGAAGGATCTCGGCGCAACGAGATCCTTCGCGTTGCTCAGGATGACAGGTGTTGTTTGGGGAGTTGCTTCAACGCCTATTTCATCACCTGCACCAAATTATTGAAATCATCCGTCCACAACCGCCAGCCCGGCTCCGGCGGAATGATGTAGGTTGCCTCCAGAATATCCGGCTTCAGCAGCAGATTCTTCGCCTTGGTGAGCAACACCCAATCGCTGGTGGTGGAGCCGTCGTCATAGGTATCGCGCACCCAACCGACCGAGAGTCCGTGTTTCTCCGCGATCATTTGCACCACCGGTTTCAGATCGAGAAATCGATTCGAGACGTGGTACGCGATCACGCCGTCCGGCTTCATGTGTTTCAGGTAAATGCCGACCGCCTCCTCAGTGATGAGATGCACCGGGATGGAATCGCTTGAGAAGGCATCGACGGCGAGCACATCGAAATTTTGCACTGGCTCCCGCTCCAGATTCAATCGCGCATCGCCGAGCGAGATTTCGATCTTTGCCTCGGTGTCTTTTAGATACGTGAAATCGCGGTTGGCGACGGTGACGACTTGCGGGTTGATATCGTAGAAACGAAACACGTCACCCTTGTTGCCGTAGGCGGCAATGGTGCCGGTACCTAGCCCGATAATGCCGACCTTGCGCGGCCAATCCGGATTGAGTTTTTCTTTCAGCAGCAAAATTCGACCGATACCGGATTTCGCCTTGTAATACGTCGTCGCAGAACGGTTGTAGGGCGGTTCAAGATACTGTTCACCGTGCAAAATCGCACCGTGAACCAGCGAGCGACGCGGAAATTCCACATCGGGTCGCTGGTATTCCTTGACCCTCAGCGTGCCGTAAAAATTGCGCGTCATCACGACCACACCGTCGCGGAATTCCTTTACCGTGTAAATCGCCGCGGCAGTCGCGAACACCGACACTGCCGCGCCGATGCCGACAAATCCCCAGTGAAATCGCTTCCAGAGCGATGCCGTCACCATCGCCGACAGCAATACCAGCGCGATCTCCAGTTCATAGTAGGCGGGCAGGGTAAGCGGTGCCACCACGCCCACCAGCAAGGAGCCCAGCGCGCCGCCGACCGACACCATCAGATAAAACGTGGTGAGGTGCGCGGGATGCGGTTTGCGGTCCGCCAATTCACCATGGCAAAACATGCAGGCGATGAACAGCCCGACGAGGAAAATGCCGATCTGCCAATACAGCATGAAGTGCATATCCTTGTCGGCCAGCGTCCATGCCATCGCGATGATCGATGCGCCGAGCATCGGCACCCACAACGTGCGTTGATACCAGCTCGATTGTCCGGATTTTGCGTCGAAACATAGAATGAACGTGATCAGATACAACACCAGTGGCACCACCCACAAAAGCGGAATCGAGGAAATATTTTGTGTCAGATGATTCGATATCGCGAGCAACAATACTGCGCCCATCGCGGACAATGAAATCCAGACTATTTTCTGCGTTGCGGATGGCGCGGGCGGAACGCCTGGCGACGTGTCATTGGCTGTAGGTTCGGTGTCCGACTCGGCTTGCATTGTGCGCAATCCCAACCATGCGGACGCCGCGATCAATATCGCAAACACGCCAAACCCAACCGACCAGCCGAGCGCTTGCTGGCGTGTCGTGATCCACGGCTCGAAACCAAATGGATAGCCCAGCAATGCCAGCATCGATGCCAGATTCGAGAGCGCAAACAGACGGTATGGGCTTTTGTCGGGATAGGTGCGCGCAAACCATGCCTGCACCAGCGGGCTGGTGGTGGCCAGCAGGAAGTAGGGCAGGCCGATGGTCGCGGCCAACAGCAGCAGAATGCGCAATCCGGGTTGCTCATCGCCCTGCGGCTTCCACGCGGCGTCGGGAATGATCGGCAACATCACCAGCGCCACTACGATCAACACGACATGCAAAATGGCCTGCTTCTTCGCGCCGAGTTTGCGGGTGGTGAGATCCGAATACAGGTATCCGGCCAGCAACGCGCACTGGAAAAACACCAGGCACGTCGTCCATACCGCCGCCGAGCCGCCGAACCACGGCAGGATTTGTTTGGCGATGATGGGTTGGATGAGGAACAGCAGGAAAGCGGAGACAAAAATCGTGGCGGCGTATAGAACCATCGGGGTCATCGGCATCATATGGCGTATTTTCGCATGTGTCGGCAATGTACCGACACGGCCAGCGGTTAAAATTGTTTTCGTTATGTCGTTCAAATTGAATTTTCAGCCGGCAAATTGTGATTCGGCGTCGTCGTTCCCGCCCCCGACAAAGGCATTCGAGGGCAGGCTACGGCGGGAACCCAGCGGCTTACGTTTTCCGTGGTACGGCGCGCGATGCAATCGACGGAACGACTCTCCCACGCGCTGAATCGACCAATACTTGTGAACACCAACCGCTCCGCCTTCTTCGCCGGCCTACGCGACCAGTCGCCTGGCATCATCGGCAATCTGCCCTTCGGCATGATCACCGGTGCCGCCGCATCCGCTGCCGGGATCGATCCGTGGCTCGCGATGGGCATGTCGATCATTGTCTTCGCGGGCGCGTCGCAATTGGCAGCGATTTCGCTGATGGCGCAGCATGCGCCAGCCATCATCGTGGTGATCACGGTGTTGGTGGTGAATATGCGCATGATGATGTACAGCGCCGCGATCGCGCCATACTTTCGCGCCACGCCGACGGCGCGAAAGTGGCTGTTTTCGTACTTGCTCACCGACCACGCGTTCGCATTGATCACCACCAAATTCGACAAATTACACCCACCTGCGCGGATCGATGCGTACTACCTCGGTGCCACCAGCGCCATGTGGCTGGCATGGCAAATTGCGGTGGCTATTGGTGTATTCGCGGGCACGCTGGTGCCCGCCGCATGGTCACTCGACTTTGCGATTCCGTTGGTGTTTCTCTCACTCGTACTGCCGGCGATTCACACCAAGAGCCATTGGGCGGCGGCGATTGCGGCGGCGACCGCAGCCGCGTTTTGCGCATCATTCCCGTTGCGCTTGGGCTTGATCGCCGGTGCGGTAACGGGGGTGGTAGTGGGTGTATGTTCGGAGCGATTCTTCGCCGCAAAAAACGGGAGCCGCGCATGATTGACTGGATCACCGTCATATGCGCGGGTGCCGTCACGCTGGGTATTCGCGCATCTTTCATCATGTTGCCGGCCGATACCCACGTACCTTCATGGCTGATGGGCAGCTTGAAATATGTCGCCGCCGCCGTGCTGCCCGCGTTGATTGCACCGGACGTGTTGTTTCGCGATGCGCCACCCGGTGAATGGCTGAACGCCTACCGCATCGTCGCGGCGCTCATTGCAACCGTCTTCGCGCTAAAAACCCGCAGCGTATTCGGCACATTAATGGTCGGCATGGCCGCGTTGTGGTTGCTGAAATGGTGGGGGCCGCTCTGATGCTGCAAATCCTGATCCGCACAACGCTGCTTATCGAGGTGCTCTTTTATGTGTGGCTCGGTGGGCATCTCACGGATTTGGGGTTTAGTGGCGGCGCGATCGCCGCATCGATCATTCTCATTGCCGTGCTGTGGCGCGTCTCGCATACGCTGATCACGCATTGCATCGCGATGGTTTTGCGTTGGCGCGACAAACGCACGCTGCCGCTCGGCAACAGCCTTGCCGCATTGGCGAGCGAATTGGGCGCGCGCGTCGTCAGCTACAACTGGAGTCAGGCGTTCCCCGGTTTGTCGTTGGGCGTTGATCCGATCGGTGCCGGATCTGGCGCACCGATTCTTCTGGTGCATGGATACTTTTCCAACCGCGGCATATGGATACGCTTGCGCCAACGTCTCGCTGCGGCGAATGTCGGCCCGATCTATACCATCACGCTGGAACCAATGAACGGCTCGATCGAGGCGATGATGCCGGTGCTTGAAGCCCGCGTCAACGCCATCTTCGAAGAAACCGGCCAGGAAAAAATCATCTTGGTCGCACACAGCCTGGGCGGGCTGGTTGCGCGCGCGTACGTCGCGCAGGAAGGTTCTGCGCGTATCGCCAAGCTCATCACGCTCGGTTCGCCGCATCACGGCTCCCGCATTGCGGCGCTGGGCATGTTTGAGTCCGCGAAGCAGATGCGCTATCGATCACCGTGGATTGAGATGCTGGAAGACAGGGAAGCCGCCCATTCGCCGGGTATTCCCGCACTGTCGATCTACACGCTCAATGAGGATCTGGTGTACCCGCCGGAATCGAGTGTGCTGGACTGGGAAGGGGCCGAGAACGTGCCGGTCTCCGCAGTGGGGCATATCGCGTTGCTGTATTCGGAGGTGATTGCGAATCGGGTGATTGCGGCGATACGGAAGAGTGGAACGCCCGCATAGTCGAGCAAAACACGTCGGGTTTATCGAAATTCTCGCCATCAATTGTGCGCGCACTCATCGCGAGGCACTTCTCTCTTTGCAAAGGGAGATTGAGAGGGATTTGCGGCGGTTGCGCCTCAACGACCACTGTAAATCTCCCTCAATCCCTCTTTTAAAAGAGGGAAGGAGTCCACATCGGCCACGATCCGTTGTGACATATCGATTTTCAACAAACCCATAGCATTGGCGCGCCTCTCCGGCACAAAAGCCGCCAAACACCGCACCAGTGCTTGAGTTCGATACCTGGCTTTTTCGCCAATGTGTAATATTCCACATTGACAAACCCGCCTCCCACTGGCTAACTGGAAGCGCACGAGATTCGGCCACCGACCGTCGCAGCACTGCCACCATGACGCCCACCTAGAGGCGTAGGAGACAAAGGCTCGCGGTCAATCGTAGGGACCTTTGCATGACGCGTCCGCTCATCGCCATTGGCTGTTTGTTCGCGTCCCTTTGCGCGCAGGCCGCACCCAGCGCGCGCGAAATCGACATCGCCTCGACATCGCCACCGCGCGTTGAATACACGATGACGGATCGATTGATCGTCCGCCTCAAAAGCGGCAGCGCTGCAATCGCCGCAACGTCCACTGCGCAATCCGCATCAGTCGTCAAATCGCCAGCAGAACATTCGACCGCCGCACGCGCAACGCGTGATCGCTACGCCGAACAGCGCGTAAAAGTCACCGCGCGTCTCCAATCGCTAACGAGTGAAACACTTACCCCATTGCGCACCATGGGCGACGGCGCGCACGTCATCCAGCTCAATCGTCGCATGCCGATGCACGAAGTGAGTGCCATCGCCAGACGCATCGCACAAGACCCGGACGTCCTCGATGTCCTCCCCGATCGCCTGTTCTTCCCGCAACTCACCCCTACCGATCCGCAATACACCAACCAATGGAACCTCACCCAGGCCAACGGCATCAACATGCCCGCCGCGTGGGACATCACCACCGGCTCCAGCAACATGGTGATCGCCATCCTCGATACCGGCTATCTGAATCACGCCGATCTCAGTGGCCGCTGGATCGGTGGCTACGATTTTGTGTCTAACACGGATCGCAGCAACGACAGCAATCTGCGCGATGCCGATGCGACCGACCCCGGCGACTGGGTGACCGCAATGGAAGCCGCATCCGCGCCCCTCATCGGTTGCCCGGTTACCGATAGTCGCTGGCACGGCACCGCCATGGCGGGCATCATCGCCGCCAACGCTAACAACGCCACCGGTATCGCCGGCATCAACTGGAACGCAAAGCTGCTGCCGGTGCGGGTGGTCGGCAAATGCGGCGGCTATGAATCCGACATCATTGATGCAATGCGCTGGTCGGTCGGCATCCCGGTGCCCGGTGTGCCAGACAATCCTAACAAAGCGAAACTGCTGAACGTCAGCCTCGCCGCCGTAGGCAGCTGTAGCCCGGCCTATCAGAGTGCGATCGACGATGTCACCGGCAAGGGGGTGACCATCATTGTCTCCGCCGGCAACAATGGCGCGCTGGTCAGCAACTATTCCCCGGGTAACTGCAACGGGGTGATCACCATCGGCGCGGTGGACAAGAATGGCGGATTGCCAGGCTATGCCAACACCGGTGCCGCCGTCGCCGTCGCCGCACCGGGTGGCAGCGGCACCGGCAACACCGCGATCCCGACCACGCTCGACAGTGGCACGACGACGGCGGTGAACGACAGCATTTACGCCGAATTGACCGGTACCAGTATTGCGGCCGCGCATGCGACCGGTGTGGCGAGTTTGATGTTGACCCTCAATCCCGTCCTGCTGCCGAGCCAGATCAAGTATTTCCTGAAAAACACGGCAGGAGCATTTCCGGATGCGGTGGCCCTGGGCAGCGCCACCAATTGCAACGTGAATTTGTGCGGTGGCGGGATTGTCGATGCGCGAAGCGTGCTTGCCGGGACACGTTGGTTTGTTGGCAACATTCCACAGTTGTCACTGGCGGTCAGCGTGAGCATGGGGTTGCGTTCGGACGGCAGGGTGTTTGAGTGGGGAGCCTATCCTGTCATGCGCGCCGATGTCAGCAACGTGGCGCGGCTCGCGAGGTCAGACCTGCACACCCTGGCGGTGCGCACGGACGGAACCATGATGGCGTGGGGTTCCAATGGCTACGGTCAATTGGGTGACGGCACGACAACGGGAACCACGCTGTCAGTACCCGTCGCGGGATTCAATGGCGCTGCGGCGGCCGCAGCGGGAATCTTCAATTCACTGGCGCTGAAAATCGACGGGACCGTGTGGGCCTGGGGATGGAATGCCCTCGGACAACTGGGCGACGGCACGACGACGAATCGCGGAACGCCTGCGCCGGTGTCGAACCTGGGCGGCATTACGGCAATCGCATCGGGAGACTCTCACTTGCTTGCGTTGAAATCCGACGGCTCGGTTTGGGCCTGGGGATACAACGTCTTTGGCCAGTTGGGTGATGGCAGCACCACCAATCGCATGATACCGGTGGCCGTGACCGGGCTGACCAACGTAATTGCCATCGCTGCGGCCAATCACTACTCGCTGGCGCTGAAGTCGGACGGTACTGTATGGGCATGGGGCGATAACATCACCGGCCAATTGGGTGACGGCACGGCCACCCAGCGCCTGACGCCGGTGCAGGCGTCGGGGTTGACCAATGTGACCGCAATTTCGGCGGGGTCCGATGATTCGCCGAGCATCCTGAACCCGGGGCACGCGCTGGCGCTGCGGTCAGACGGCACGGTGTGGTCATGGGGGTTCAATGATCGCGGACAACTGGGCGACGGCACGACCACCAATCGTTTAACACCGGTGCAAGTAATCGGTCTCGCCAACGTTGCATCGGTGGGTGCGGGCGTGCTCAACTCCATGGCGATCAAGACCGATGGCAGCGTCTATGCCTGGGGTATCGGCGCATTAGGGACCGGTGTCAGCCCGACGCCGCTGCCGCTGGCGGTGCTGGGAGTGGGCGGTGTCGGCACGCTGAACCTCGACATCAATGCCACTGCGTTCACGCCGCGCGTGGATATCGCATTGGCGAGTACCGTGCAATCGAATGCCCTCATCATTACCGGCATCGCCAACGGTAGTGCCGTCAGCGTGACCGGCGGAACCTACAAGATTGATGCGGGCACCTTTACGTCGGTTGCCGGGACGATCAATAGCGGCCAGTCGGTTTCCTTGCAACAGACCGCGTCGGCCAATTGCGGTACCACCACACTCGTCACGGTGACCATTGCCGGCCTCGCGGGCGGCCCTCGCAGCTTCAGCGTGACCACTGTCCCGTGCGATATCACACCCAATGCACTTTCTGCCCTGGTCACGCAGGCTGCGGTGGCGCTGAACAGTGTGCGCACATCCACCACTATCACCATCACCGGCATCAATGGCCCGACGCCCATCAGCGTGAGTGGCGGCGAGTATTCGATAGGCTGCACGGCCACCTTCACTGCCGCGGCCGGCAACGTTGCCAATAACCAGACCGTGTGTGTACGGCAAACGGCCTCGTCGATTGCCGACACGCTGACCACGGCCATCCTGACAGTGGGTCCGCTGAGTACGTCGTTCCGTGTCATCACGGCTACCGGCCCGGCGTTCAACACCCCGCCGCAGATACAACTAATAAGCGGATTGGGCACCGGGCTGCGGACGGACGGTCGATTGCTTGAATGGGACTCAAATGGCACGCTTGTCACGCGCAGCGATATCAGCGGCGCCACGCGAATCGCGAAGTCGCCCCTGCACTCGATCGCGCTCCGATCGGACGGCGGGGTCTGGTCATGGGGAAACAATGGCTTTGGCCAACTGGGCGACGCTACCACCATCAACTCCACCACGGCGATACCGGTAACGGGATTGAGCACCGTGACCTCGATGGCGACCGGAACAGATCATTCGGTCGCAGTGAAAGCCGACGGAACTGTGTGGGCGTGGGGCGGCAACTACAACAGCCAGCTGGGCAACGGCACGACGACCGCCTCGGCAATACCTATACAAGTGCCGGGCCTCGTGGGCGTGACAGCCATTGCGGCGGGCGATGTCCATACGTTGGCATTGAAAACCGATGGCACGGTTTGGGGATGGGGAGCTAACGGGTTTGGCGAGCTGGGCGATGGCACCGTGGTTGGCATTCGATCCACGCCGGTGCAAGTGACCGGCCTCTCCAATGTCACCGCGATTGCCGCGGCCAGCCATTACTCGCTGGCGCTGAAGTCTGATGGCACGTTGTGGGCGTGGGGCAACAACGGCTATGGACAATTCGCAAACGGCACGATGACGAACAGTTCGGTACCTCTGCAGGTGACGGCACTGAATGGTGTGGGCTCCATCGCAGCGGGCGCCACTCACGTCGTGGCATTGAAGACCGACGGAACCGTGTGGACATGGGGACGCAATGCCAACGGTCAGCTGGGCGACGGGACCTTCAACAGCAGTCTTGTTCCAGTGCAAGTCACCGGGCTGGCCAATGTTGCTACGGTGGCGGCGGGGGTCATCAGTTCAGCGGCCATCATGCCGGACGGCAGCGTGTATGGCTGGGGCGGAACCGGCGCCAGCAGTTCCGTGGTACCGGGCCTTGTGTTGGGCGGCGCGGGAACCATCAACCTCGATGCAAACGCGACCACCTTTACCTCACGGGTGGGGTTGCCCCTCAACAATGTCGTGCAGTCGAACACGCTGGTCATCACCGGCATCGCCAACGGCAGCGCCATCAGTGTGACGGGCGGCAATTACCGGATCGATGCGGGTGCCTTTACCGCAGCCGCCGGGCTGATCAACGATGGTCAGTCGCTGACATTGCGGCAAACGTCCGCCGCGACGTGTGGCACCACCACGCTTGTCACGGTGACGATAGCCGGCCTCGCCGGCGGGCCGCGCAGTTTCAGTGTGACCACCCTTTCGTGCGACACGACGCCGAACCCGTTGGCTTCCCTGGACGCGCAGGTCAATGTGCCGTTGAGCAGTGTGCGCACGTCAAACACCATTTCGGTCAGCGGCATCAACGGACCGACGCCGATCAGTGTGGCCGGTGGCGAATACTCGATTGGATGCGCGGCCAGTTTTACGGCGACCGCCGGCAACATCGCCAACAACCAGACGGTGTGTGTGCGCCAAACGGCCTCGTCGAGTGCCGATACGGTGACCACAGCGGTTCTGACAGTTGGTCCGCTCAGCGTCGCATTCAGGATCATCACAGCCGTGGGGCCAGGTTTCAGCGCCGTGCCGCAGGTCGTGACCAGCGCGACGAATACGGCCGCGTTGCGGTCGGACGGACGGGTAATCGAATTGATCGGCACCCCGTCACTGCGAGCTGATATTAGTGGAGCGGTGATGATCGCAAGAGGCAGCGTGCACTCGCTGGCACTGCGTGCGGACGGCACGGTCTGGGCGTGGGGGCAAAATGCCGAGGGCCAACTGGGTGACGGCACGATGACGGATTCGACGGCGAAACCGGTGCCGGGCTTGAGCGGTGTCATTTCCGTTGCGGCGGGCGACCGCCATTCACTCGCGTTGAAGGCTGACGGTACTGTCTGGGCGTGGGGTTCAAACTTCAGCGGTGAACTGGGCGACGGCACCACGACACGCCGTTTGACGCCGGTGCAGGTTACCGGCCTGACGGATGTCGTGCAGATTGCCGGGCCGAAAACCTACAATTTTTCTTTGGCGCTCAAATCCGATGGCACCGTATGGGGCTGGGGATACAACGGCAATGGCCAGTTGGGCGACGGTACCATGACACAGCGGTTGACGCCGGTACAGACGATGGGCCTTGCCAATATCACTGCACTTTCCGCCGCGATCTATCACGAGCTGGCACTGAAATCGGATGGCACGGTATGGGCGTGGGGACGCAACTACTATGGCGAGCTGGGCGACGGCACCACCATGGATCGATTGCTGCCCGTGCAGGTGGCGGGTCTGACCGGTGTGGCGGGAATTGCGGCAGGTACGGATCACTCCGTCGCGCTCAAAACCGATGGCACCGTATGGATATGGGGTTATGACGGCACGGTGACCAACCGCTATTCCCCCGTGCAGGTTCCCGGGCTCTCAGGCATCGTTTCACTAACGGCGTCGACAAATTTTTCCATTGCCATCGATACCGATGGCAATGTGTTTGGATGGGCCGGCGGGATCCTGCCATACCTGACCATTGGCGTCGGCGGCCAAGGCACGCTCGACCTGAATCCGTCGGTCGGCGGATTTACTTCGCGCACCGGTATCAACCTCAATGCGGTGCTGCAATCCAACCCGATCACGCCGCCCGGCATCGCCAACGGCAGTGCCATTACCGTGACCGGCGGGGAATACCAGATCGATGCCGGCGCCTTTACGACATCGGCGGGCACCATCAACGCCGGGCAAGCAATAACGCTACGGCAAACTGCGGCGGCCACCTGCGGCACCACCACACTGGCCACGGTCACCATATCCGGCCTTGCCGCGGGACCGCTCAGTTTCAGTGTGACGACCACTGCTTGCGATACGACGCCCAATCCCCTGGCAAGCCTGATGACGCAGGCCGGTGTGCCGGTGAACAGCGTGCGGACGTCGAACACGATCACTATCAACGGCATCAACGGGCCCACGCCGATTTCCGTCACGGGCGGACTGTATTCGATCGGTTGCACGGCCACCTTCACGAGTACTGCGGGCACCATCGCCAATAGCCAGACGGTATGTGTTCGACAGACAGCGGCGGCAAGTGCCGATACGGTGACCACGGCGGCATTGACAGTGGGGACGGCCACAGCGAACTTTCGGGTTATCACTGCCGAAGCGCCGACGTTTACCACCACGCCACAGGTCGTCTTGAATCAGGGAACGGCATCATTGCGCTCTGATGGCCGCGTGTTTGACTGGTCGCCCTTCTATCCGGCGTTGCGCACCGACATCAGCGGCGTGGTGCAAATGGCCCGTGCCGGTTATCACATGCTTGCACTGCGTGCAGACGGCACGGTATGGGGATGGGGAGACAACCAGTATGGCCAGCTTGCTGATGGGACGACGACATCGACAACGACGGCCATCCCGGCAATCGGCCTGACGGGTGTTGCCGCGGTGGCAGCGGGCTACCTGCATTCGATGGTCCTCAAGCTCGATGGAACGGTATGGGCATGGGGTTACAACTACAACGGCGAACTGGGCGACGGGACCACGACCAATCGCCTGGCGCCGATACAAGTGCCGGGCCTGACCAGCGTCATCGCCATTTCAGTAAACCAGGAACACTCGATGGCGCTGAAGTCAGATGGCACCGTGTGGTCCTGGGGTTATCCCGGCGGCGTGCTCGGCAATGGCACCGCCAACAGCAGCACTTCGCCAGTGCAAGTATCCGGCCTGACCAGTATCACGGCGATCTCCGTTGGTACCGGGCACGCCCTTGCGCTGAAGTCGGATGGCACCGTATGGGCCTGGGGTAGCAACAGCGATGGCCGGTTGGGCGACGGCACCCTCACGGCCCGGCTGACACCGGTACAGGTATCGGGACTGACGGGCGTCACCGCGATTTCGGCGACACAGGAACATTCCGTGGCGTTGAAGGCCGACGGCACCGTCTGGACGTGGGGCCGGAATTTCGGCGGTTCGCTAGGTGACGGCACCAATGTGCAGCGCCTGACGCCAGTGCAGGCCGCGGGCATCGGCAATGTCATCGCTATTGCATCCGGCTCGTCTACCACTGTTGCCATCAAGTCCGACGGTATCGTGTATGTGTGGGGCAGTGGCGCGATCTCGAATGGCAACTACGGTTCCTTTCTGCCGGTGGTGATGGCGGGCGAGAATGCCATGGGCACACACGACTTGATCGTCAATGGATTCGCACCTTCGGCCTTTGCGTTTCTGCCGGTCTACGGCGCACAACCGGCCAGTCTTGTCGAGTCGAACACAATTACCGTCAGCGGACTAAGCGGTCCTTCGCCCATCACTGTTTCCAATGCGGAGGTCTCGATCACCGCAGGGGCCGAAATCTCGATTAATGGCGGCACCTACTCTCGTGATCCCAACACTGTCTTCAACGGGGACACCGTTCGGGTTCGCATGGGCGCAGCATTGGGCTATGAATCATTGACCTCCACCACAGTTAACATCGGCGGCGCCGTAGGCACATCGTCAACCTTCTACGTCTACACCCGCCGCGATCCCGCTCGTCCGCCCGCCACCCCGGCCATCTCGCTTGGTGACAGCCACAGCATCCTGCTCAATGCCAAGGGCAACGTGTTCGGCTTCGGCTACAACGGCAACGGCCAGCTTGGCAACGGCACCAGCTTCAGCACCTCGGTGCCCACCCCGGTTGCCGGTGTCGCCGGCATCATCCAGGTCGCTTCCGGCGCAAATCATGTACTGGCACTGCTGACGGACGGCACCATCAAAGCCTGGGGCTACAACAACGGTGGCCAGTTGGGTAACGACAACGGCTACAACAATGCCTCGAACGCCGTGACCGTCACCGGGCTCACCTTTGTCAAAGCCATTGCTGCCGGCCGCAATCATTCGCTGGCATTGAAGGCCGACGGCACCGTCTGGGCATGGGGCCTGAACCTGGAAGGACAGCTCGGCGACGGAAGCCTGATCGCGACACGTCCCACACCGGTGCAGATCGCCGGCCTCACCAACGTCATCGCCATCGCCGCCGGCGACCGCCACAGCATGGCCCTGCTCTCCAATGGACAAATCCGCGCATGGGGCGCCAACGAATCCGGCCAACTTGGCGACGGCACCAACAACCAGCGGCGCGTGCCCACCACCATTACAACGCTCAACGGCATGACGCGCATCGCCGCCGGCGGCAGTCACAGTCTCGCCATCAAATTCGACGGCACCGCCTGGGGCTGGGGTGCCAATGGCTTCGGCCAACTTGGCATCGGCACCAACGCCAATAGCAGTACGCCGGTTCAGATCATGAGCCTCGACAATACTGTCGGCCTGATTGCCGCCGGCGAGAACCACAGCCTCGCGGTCAAATCCGGCGGTGCGCTGTTTTCGTGGGGTTCGAACCTGAACAGCCAGTTGGGTGACGGCGCCAGCACCAACCGCAACACGCCGTTCGCGGTCGCGACCCCGACAAGCGTCACCGCGATTTCCGCCGGTGCGCGCCACAGCGCCGCGATCAACAACACCGGCCGGTTGTATGTCTGGGGCGACAACGCCTTCGGCCAGGTCGGCAACAAGAGCGGCAACTACAACCCGCAGGCGGGCGGTACCAACGTCTTGCAGGGCGCTTCACAAATTTCCACCTACGCACAAGCGGCCGGCAGCTCCACCGGTACCAGTTCAACTTCCGGCAGCGCAGTGATCGAGATTAACGAAATCGCCACCGGCTACGACTTCAAGACACTCACCATCGGCAATGCCGGCAACGCGCTTGGCAAATTCAAGAATCAGGCCTTGACCGATGCGATCACAAGTATTGATCTAAGCGTGAGTGGTTCCGGTTTCAGTCTGCAATCGACCGATTGCACGATGACACTTAACGCCGGCTCTGAGTGCAATTTCACGCTGGGCTTCACGCCAGGCGTCGCCGGGGATGCGGTGGGTGAATTGCAGGTCGCGTCGAGTCTGGTGGGATCACCTGAACGCCGCTCATTGTTTGGCACGGGCTTGAATCCCGCATCGCCCGGCCTCAAAGTGACGGCGACTGGCAATGAAACCTACCTTGCCTTTGCGCCGCAGACGGTCGGCACGACCAGTGCGACGACCAACGTCTCGATCACCAATACCGGCAGCGTGGCGCTGGTGGTCAACAGTGTCGCGCTCACGGCAGGGGCCAACGATTTCAGCGCCGGCGGCAATTGCACGGCCAGTGTCGCCGCCGGGGCCACCTGCGTGCTCGGCGTGACCTTCAATCCGAGCCAGGCGAGTACGATCAATGGGCAATTGACCATTGCCACCAATGCGGGCACGCAAATTGTTGCGCTCTCCGGCACCGGCGTCGGCAATGGCATGGCGTTGCCGCTGGCACTCACCGGTGCCGTGTCGAGGAAGGCTCACGGCGCGGCGGGCAGCTTCGACGTAGTCATTGATACCGGCAAGACTATCGCGCAAGCGATCACAACGGAGCCGCGCATGATGGGTGCCGGCCATGTCATCGTCTTCACCTTCAATCGGCCGGTGACGCAGCCCGGCACCGCGACGGTGGTCGATGCCGCGAGTATCGTCATTGGCAATATCGCCAGCGTGAGCGCGCAGGGCAGTGAGGTGACGGTGACGATCACCGGAATCCCGGACAAGCAGCGCGCGGCCATCACGTTGAGCAATGTGAACGGTGTTGCTGGTAATCACATGGTAGCCATCGGTTTTCTGGTGGGCGATGTCACCAACAATGGCGCCGTGAATGCGGGCGACATCGCGGCCACGAAAGCGCGCGTCAATCAGTTGGTGAGCACAACTACGCTTCGCTACGACCTAAATTCGAGCGGCACGATCACACCGCAGGATGTGTCGATGGTGAAAGCGCGGGCGGGAGTGGTGTTGCCGTAGGGCGGATTTATCCGCCACCAGCGCCCCTCACCCGACGCTGTGCGCCGACCTTCGCTTCAAGTGTGTCCTTGTCCCCAGGGGAGAGGTAAGAAAAAGAGAATGTCTAGCACTGGTGCGCGTTTCGAGGACAAATGCCTCTGAACGCCTCGCCAGTGCTAGACTTTATTCCTTTGGCAAGCCGCTAAAATGTTTGTCAGCTCGCTTACAAACGCATGAATCCTTTACTACGCTCGGTCGCAGATTGATTACCAATGTATCCCCTGCGTAATCTGTGCAAACGCCATCGCTTCCGGCGTCATTTCGACTTCTTTCGGGGCCTCACCTTTCTTGGTCTGCGCAGCGGAAGAATCCGGGAACATTCTGAACGCGGCGTTCAAAATGATTTGCGTGATCTTCGGCGAGATGGCGTGCAGCATGGCGCCGGCGATGCCGAGGCGCGTGGCGATACGCACAGGCTTGTAGACGATCGCTTCGACCACCAGATCGGCCGCCTGTTCGGGGGAAAGTGTCGGCACGCTGTTGTACATTTTCGTCGGCGCGATCATCGGTGTGCGCACCAGCGGCATGTTGATGGTGGTGAAGTGAATGTGGTTATCCACGAACTCGGACGCCGCGCAACCGGAAAATGCATCCAGCGCCGCTTTCGAGGCGACATACGCCGAGAAGCGTGGCGCCTGCGTGAGCACGCCGATGGAAGAAATGTTGATGATGTGACCCGAATCCTGTTTCATCATTGCCGGCAGGAAGCCCATGATCAGTCTGAGCGAGCCGAAATAATTGAGTGACATGGTGCGCTCGAAATCGTGGAAGCGATCAAAGCTGTTGGCGATGCCACGGCGAATCGAGCGCCCGGCGTTGTTCACCAAAAAGTGACAGGTGCCAAAATCTTTCAAGACACTCACCACCAATTTATCGCAGCTCGCGAGATCGGATAAATCGCAGGAATAAAATTTCGCGGTGCCGCCGGCTTCCTTGATTTTGGCAAGCGTGAGCTGCGCTTTTTCCGGGTCGCGCGCGACGATGGCAACTTTCGCGCCAGCTGTCGCCAACTTGATCGCGGTTGCTTCGCCGATACCCGACGTGCCACCCGTGACGACAACGACTTTGCCTTTGATCTTGCCTTCGAGCGATCGATCGATGAACAGATCGGGGTCAAGATGGCGCTCCCAGTAATCCCACAGCCGCCAAGCATACGTTTCCAGTTTCGGCACCGAAATGCCGGAGCCTTTCAACGCTTTGACGGTATCGCGGTTGTCGAATTTGGTCGGGTAGTTGATGAATGTGAAGACGTCTTTCGGAATGCCGAGATCATTGAGAATTTGATTGCGCGCGCGGCGCACGGGTGCTACCGACATCATCCCCTGCACGACATAGCTCGGAATGAAGCTGAACATTTTTGAGTTCAACCGCATCGTCATTTGCGGTGCGTGCGCTGCTTTGGCAAACATGTTCAGTATTTCGCCGATGCGCATCGGTTCTGGATCGGTCAGATGAAAGCAGCCACCATCGAGGCCTTTTTTGTGCGCGATGTGATCCATCGCATCGACCACGTAATCGACGGGAATCACATTGATGCGCCCACCCTCGATACCGACTGTTGGCATCCATTTCGGCACGACGTCGCGCATTTTCTGAATCAACTTGAAAAAATAGTATGGCCCGTCGATCTTGTCGATCTCACCGGTCTCCGAATGCCCGACCACCATGCCGGGCCGATAGACGCGCCAAGGCACCTTGCATTCATTGCGCACAATGCCTTCGGAATCATGCTTGGTGCGGAAGTAGGGGTGATCGAGTTCCTCAGCTTCATCGAACATGTCTTCGCGAAACGTGCCGTCATACAGGCCGGCAGCGGCGATGGAGCTGGTGTGATGAAAGATGCCGGCCTTGACGGCTTCCGCGAATTCGACTGCGTTGCGTGTGCCATCGATATTCGCCATCTGCTGGCTCGCGGCATCGGCGGAAAGATCGTAAATGGCCGCGAGATGGAACAAATGCGCGATCTTGCCTTTCAGCTTGGCGATGTCGGCGGGTGCTACGCCCAATTTCAGTTTGCCCAAATCTCCCAGGATCGGCACCACGCGTTTTTGTTTTTCATCGAGGCCCCACCACGGGTATAGCGCCTCAAGTTTCTTCACTGAATTTTTGCGCACCAGCACGTATATCGTGCCCTGGCGCGCCAACAGATTCTTGACCAAAAACTTGCCGATAAAACCGGTAGCGCCGGTGACGAAATAAGTCATGGAATGCCTCCTAGGGTCGATTTTTTGTGAAAAACGCGTGCTTTGACGAAATCATACACTGCGGCATTGCGCGCGGCGTCGGGTCCCGCGACAAATGACCGGCAAGAGTCGATTGCTGCGCCGCCGCAATTGGTGGTGGCTTTAGTGTGAACACTCTAATCGCCGCGCATAGACTGAATCCAACAAGTCGCCCAATCTTCAACTTTCCCCAACAGGAGCAACATCATGGCTGTCAAGAAAATCGTACGCAAAGCTGTTCGTAAACCCGTCGCCACAACCAAGCGCAATACGAAATCCACCGTCAAGCCCGTGAGCAAGTCCGCCTCTACGGGTGCCGCGCGCACTGTGTTGCTGGCAGGCATCGGTGCCGCCGAGCGCGCGACGGCACGATTGCAGGGAAATGCAATTAAGGTCTACGGCGCGATTAAGCGTGAAACCAGCCGCCTCGCGGAAATGACCAACGACGCCGCACATACCGTTGCCCGCAAAGCCGGCGTGTTCGTCGCCGAAGGCCAGAAGATCCAGTCCCATGCACAAGCTGCGGCGGAAGCCAAAGCGCGCGAAGTCGCCAAGGAAGTGAAAGCATTCGCCGCCAAGTCCGACCGGTCACTCAAGAAGAACGTCAAAGGGGCAGTGAACGCGATCGCCGCGAACACCAAGGAAGGTGTTACCCGCCTTGAGCAAGTATTTGAAGCGCGTGTCGCCAAGACATTGAATACGTTCGGCGTGCCGTCCAGCCAGAATGTGCGCGAATTGCAGGCGCGCATGACGGAATTGCAAAAAGCGTTGGCGCAACTGAACAAGCGCGGGGTGCCATCCGCGCGCTCATCGCGCGCGTAGTCAGCGGCCTTTTTTGCGGAAACTGTGACCTCGGTCATATCGTCCGGACAAAGGGTGGCTAAAATTGGGGAACGTCGCGAACGATGTTCCCCATTTTTTTCGGCGCAATGAAACGAGACAAAAAACAATAGTCACACCCGGAGGCACTTTGGTTCGATCCACCGTAAGCAAGCGAATTTCCAGCAAGCCGCTCGCGAAAAATCCCGCGTCGCGCAAAACCGTTGGTGCCATCGGTGCCAGCAAGCCCAAGATTGCATTGGCGATGGCGGGCGGCGGGCCGTTGGGTGCGATGTACGAAATCGGTGTGTTGATGGCTCTCGACGATTCTCTCGACGGGCTCGATCTCAACGACATGGATATTTATGTCGGTGTCTCGGCCGGCAGCTTCATCACCGCAGGCCTCGCAAACCAATTCACGCCGGTCGAAATTTATCGCATGTTCATCGACAACGCCGGCAATGGAAAGATCGCCGCGAAAAACGGCGCGCTCACTGGCGTGCTAACGCCGGAACTATTCCTGAAACCCGCCTGGCGCGAATTTGCGGGCCGCTTGAAAAGCGTTCCCGGGCTCGCCTTGAAAGGGCTGGTGCGTCGCGTCGCAAGCCCTTTCCGGCGCACCACCATCGAAGCCTTCGCGCCGCTCGCCCGCGCCATTCCTGCGGGATTGTTCGATAACGAAGGTATTGCCCGCTACTTGCAAAAAATGTTCAGCCAACCCGGTCGCACCGACGATTTCCGCAAACTGAAACGTACGCTGTATTCCGTCGCAGTCGATCTCGATACCGGTCGTGCCGTCACCTTCGGCGCGCCCGGTCACGACGACGTGCCGATTTCGAAAGCAGTACAGGCCTCATCTGCATTGCCGGGCTTGTTCCCGCCAGTGGAAATCGACGGGCACTATTACGTCGACGGTGCATTGATCAAAACGCTGCATGCCTCGCTCGCACTGGAAGATGGCGCGAAACTGGTCATCGGCGTCAATCCCTTGGTGCCCTATGATGCCGATGCCGCCAACCGCCGCGCCGGTAGCCGCAGCAAGGCCGACATGGAAAAGCTGGTCGATGGCGGGCTATCTGTGGTGCTCTCGCAAACATTCCGCACGCTGATTCATTCGCGCATGCATACCGGCTTTGAGAAGTATGGTGCCAAATACAAAGATGCAAACATCGTGCTGTTCGAGCCAGCCGGCGACGATCCGGAAATGTTCTTCACCAATCTTTTCAGCTATGCGTCGCGTCGACGCGTGTGCGAGCACGCCTACCAACGCACGCGTGCGGATTTGTTGAAGCGCCGATTTGAGCTCGAACCGGTATTCGCAAAATTCGACATCCGCCTTAATCTCGAGGCACTCAAGGACGAGACCCGCACCCTCGATAACCGCATGTTCGCCCAACAAAAACCTTCGCGCGATCAGCGTCTGAGCGATGCGACGGTTGATTTGGGCGATACGATTGGTGAACTTGAGCGGTGGATTGCCCGTAGCAAAATCGCGGCCTAGCGATTTCACCTGCGCGCGCACCCGCTGCACCCGTTCATACGGACAGGAACGGCAAAAGCCCGTTTGCCCGCGATTTGATCCATATCAATATGCGTACCTCCTGTGGGGCCAAAATCGATTGCAATTAATCGACTCGACAGGCGACCGGAATCTACCGGCGCCGCCGCCCGGAGAAGCCGCATGGAAAGCCCGCCAGAAATCGTTGCCGACGATGGTCGCCGGCGCGAGATTCGCGTGTTTGTATTCCTGACTGTCGTACTTGCTCCGATGTTGGCGGTTGCGCTGGTTGGCTCGTACGGGCTGATGATCTGGCTCTACCAGATGTTCGCCGGTCCACCACAAGGCTGAGCCGCATGAACCATACCTCCGTTGCGAGCCCCTCGCGCCGCGCCTTTTTGACGCGCAGCGAAGGCGATAAGCCGCGCGTGGCACTCAACGATCTCTGTCTCGCGCTGAACGCGATCCACTGCGAAATCTGCCGCGATGTGTGCGAGGCCGACGCGCTGCGATTCCTTCCGCGACTTGGCGCAATGTCGATTCCGCATTTCGATACCGCTCTGTGCACGCAATGCGGCGAATGCGCGCGTGTGTGTCCGCAGAGTGCGATCCGTGTCCGTCCGCTGGCGGCATCAAATGGCTGACCTGCACATCGCGAGTTGCATTGCGCGGGTGAAGCCGGAAATGCTCGCAGCCTCGATTGCGCCGATTGAAGCCATCACCGGCAGCGCCATTTCCGCGCAGCACGCCATCGGCAAATTGGTCATCGTCATCGAAGGTGCATCCACCGGCGCACTGCTCGATCAAATGGATCAAATCCGCGCAATTTCCGGCGTGCTGAATGTGGAAATGGTCTACCAGCACGCTGAAGAAGAATCCGTCATGAAGGAGTGGTTGACATGAGTATCGATAGTCCGGTTGGTCCGATTAATGTTTTCAAATTGACCCGCCGCGAATTTATCCGCAATACGGCGGCCTCTGTCGCAGCGTCGGCAGCGGGCATTCCACTCACCTCAAGTGCCGCCAACATCGCGACGGATGCAAAATCGACCGAACTCAAATGGAGCAAGGCCGCTTGCCGATTCTGTGGCACCGGCTGCGGCGTGACAGTCGCGGTGAAAAACAATCGTGTGGTCGCCACGCATGGCGACCCAGCGTCCGAAGTCAATCGCGGGCTCAATTGCGTGAAGGGCTATTTTCTATCCAAGATCATGTATGGCAGCGATCGATTGACACAACCGCTCCTGCGCATGAAAAACGGTATCTACGACAAGACGGGTACGTTCACGCCAATCAGTTGGGACAAGGCCTTCGACATCATGGCCGAAAAGTGGAAGGCGTCGCTGAAGAAAAAAGGCCCGACCTCGGTCGGCATGTTCGGCTCCGGCCAATGGACGATCTGGGAAGGCTATGCTGCCAACAAGCTCTTCAAGGCCGGCTTTCGCTCGAACAATATCGATCCCAACGCGCGGCATTGTATGGCGTCAGCCGTGGGTGGCTTCATGCGCACCTTCGGCATGGATGAACCAATGGGCTGCTACGATGATATCGAAGCGGCCGATGCATTTGTGCTGTGGGGCTCGAACATGGCAGAGATGCATCCAATTCTCTGGACGCGTGTGACCGATCGCAAACTCTCGGTGCCCTCAGTGAAGGTGGCGGTGCTGTCGGTGTTTGAACACCGCAGTTTCGATCTCGCCGATCTGCCGGTCATTTTCAAACCACAGACCGATCTTGCGATGCTGAACTACATCGCGAACTACATCATTCAAAACGGCAAAGTGAACAAGGATTTTGTCGCGAAGCATTGCACCTTCAAGCGCGGCACGGTGGACATCGGTTACGGCTTGCGGCCCGATCATCCGATGGAGAAAAAAGCCAAAAACGCCGCCACTGCGAATGACATGACACCGATGACGTTCGACGAATTCCGCGATTACGTCAAAACTTACACGGTCGAATACGTCTCGAAACTCTCCGGTGTATCGGTTGCTCAGTTGAAGGCCTTGGCCGAGTTGTACGCCGACCCGAAGATCAAAGTGGTGTCGTTCTGGACCATGGGGTTCAACCAGCATACGCGTGGCGTATGGGCCAACAACTTGGTCTATAACATTCACCTGTTGACCGGCAAAATTTCCACGCCGGGGAATTCACCGTTCTCGTTGACCGGCCAGCCCTCGGCCTGCGGCACCGCGCGCGAAGTCGGTACGTTTTCGCACCGCTTGCCAGCCGATATGGTGGTGAACAATCCTAAACACCGCGCCAAAGCCGAGGAAATCTGGAAGCTACCGCCCGGCACCATTGTCGATAAACCTGGCTTTCACGCGGTACTGCAAAACCGCATGCTGAAGGACGGCAAACTCAATTGCTATTGGGTGCAGGTCAATAATAATATGCAGGCCGCCGCCAACATGATGAATGAAGGCCTGCCCGGCTATCGCAATCCAGAAAATTTCATCGTCGTCTCGGATGCCTACCCGACTGTCACCACGCAAGCGGCCGATCTGATTTTGCCAACTGCCATGTGGGTGGAAAAAGAAGGTGCCTATGGCAACGCCGAGCGCCGCACTCAGTTCTGGCATCAGATGGTGACCGCGCCCGGCGAGTCAAAGTCCGATCTCTGGCAACTGATGGAATTTTCCAAACGCTTCAAAGTGGAAGAGGTCTGGCCAGAAGAGTTGCTGGTGAAAAAGCCAGAATATCGCGGCAAGACGCTGTTCCAGATTTTGTTCAGCAACGGTGCCGTCAACAAATTTCCGGTGACGCAGATCGAAGCCGGCTATGAGAATGACGAGTCAAAGGCCTTCGGTTTCTATGTGCAGAAGGGCCTGTTCGAGGAGTACGCCGAATTCGGCCGCGGCCATGGCCATGATCTGGCCCCGTTTGACGACTATCACAAGGTGCCGGGACTTCGCTGGCCGGTGGTGAATGGCAAAGAAACCAAGTGGCGATACCGCGAAGGATCGGATCCCTACGCCAAAGCGGGCAGCGGTTTTGATTTTTACGGCAACGCGGACCATCGCGCCAACATCATCGCGCTGCCGTATGAGCCGGCACCCGAGGAGCCGGATGCGGATTACCCGTTCTGGCTCTCGACCGGGCGCGTGCTTGAGCATTGGCATTCGGGCTCGATGACGGGCCGCGTACCGGAACTCTACAAGGCGTTTCCCAACGCGGTGGTGTTCATGCACCCGGATGACGCGAAGAAACTCAATTTCCGACGCGGGACCGAAGTGCGGGTGATTTCACGGCGCGGCGAAATGCGCTCGCGCATCGAGACGCGTGGCCGCAACAAGCCGCCGCCGGGCTTGGTGTTCGTGCCCTGGTTCGATGCCACGCAGCTCATCAATAAAGTGACCTTCGATGCGACCGATCCGATTTCAAAACAGACGGATTTCAAGAAGTGCGCTGTGAAAATTGTTGCGGTGTAGGGGACGAACATGAAAAAAATCATCGCATGCCTGTTCTCCTGTCTGATATTGTCCGCGGCCGCGCAAGTCGGCGACGGCCATCCTTTGGGGCTGCGCGGCGCGGTTCCGCTGGATAAGGAACCCGCCGCGCCGCTGATGCCGAAAATGGTGAACGACGATATCCGCAAGGGTCGCGCGTTCGCCATGCAGCCGCCGGTGATTCCGCATCAGATCGAGAATTATCAGCTCGACAGAAATTTCAACAAATGCATGACCTGCCACGGACGGGATCGCGTGCCAGACAGTCAGGCGCCGATGGTCAGCGTGACGCATTTCATGGATCGCGACAATAATTTCCGTTCGGAGATTTCGCCGCGCCGCTATTTCTGCACGCAATGCCATGTCCCGCAAATGGAGGTCAAAACGCGAGTGGAAAATACGTTTGTCGATGCCGAAAAAGCGCTCGCCTTGACACCATCGAACAAGGCCGCCAAAAAATGAGCGCCGGCGCATGGCAGCGATCGAAAACATGGGTGCGCCGCTATTGGGTGACGTTGTCGACGCCGAGCAAGGTGTTTTCGCTTGGCTTCCTGACTATCGGTGGTTTTGTCGCCGGCATCGTATTTTGGGGCGGCTTCCATACCGCGTTGGAGGTCACCAATACCGAAGCGTTTTGCACCAGCTGCCACGAGATGCGCGACAACGTGTTTGTCGAATTGCAACCGACGATCCACTACACCAACCGTTCCGGCGTGCGTGCAACCTGTCCAGACTGCCACGTGCCGCATAACTGGACGAGCAAAATCGCCCGCAAGATACAGGCGTCAAAAGAGGTGTGGGGCACGATTTTCGGCACCATCAACACGCGCGAAAAATTTCTCGATAAACGCCTCGAACTGGCGCAGCACGAATGGACGCGCCTGAAGACCAACAACTCACTCGAATGCCGCAATTGTCACAATCTGAATTCGATGGATTTCACCCGACAGAGCCAGCGCGCCATGCAGATGCACTCAACCGATCTGGCGAGCGGCGCGAAAACCTGTATTGATTGCCACAAGGGGATTGCGCATCGGTTACCGGATGTGCGGCAAGCGCAAGCGAAGCAGGGCGGGTAGGTGACGTAGGACGTTCGAAGAATGGTACTTCTAATTACCCTCAAAATTTGAGGTTTTTATTGATCTGGCAATTAAGTGTGTTCAAGCATTTCCCTTCCCCGCGCAGGCGGGGATCCAAGTTTGATGTATTTCCGTTGCGGAAATTGGCCCCCCGCCTACGCGGGGGAAGGAAAGAATTTAGTTTCATCAAACATATTTAACAGCCGGATCACTAGAGATGCCCCAGCATAGACATCAAGCACTGGCGGGCGTCGCAGGTCAAAAACGGGCATAAAGGCCCGCCCAGCCTTGAGTTTGCTGTCAAGAATCGCTGTCATCGTCGCCGCACGCGGCTGCCGTCGTATCATTACCGCATGGCCCGTTCTTCTTCCCCAGGCGCAACGCCGACAGCATCGCCGCCCTCCCGCGCCGCGCGTACGCGCGAGCGCATCCTCGCCATCAGCCTTGAACTTTTCAATCAGCGCGGCGAGGCGAACGTCACCACTGGCCACATTGCCGACGAGCTCAATATCAGTCCGGGCAATTTGTACTATCACTTCCGCAATAAGGATGAAATCGTCCATCACTTGTTTGCCGAATTCGAGAAAGTCTTCGACATCGGGCCGGGTGAATTGGGTGACGCGTTCAGCGCGATGGAAGACATGTGGTTCTATTTGCATCTGATGTTCGAGCGCATCTGGCAATACCGTTTTCTGTACCGAAATCTCGACGATTTGATGTCGAGAGACGCCAAGTTGCGTTCGCATTTCAATATCATCATTCGCCACAAGCAAGACGCCGTGAAACGTCTCTGCGCGGCCTTGGTCGAGGCCGATGCGATGCGCGGGACGGATGACGAGATCGAGGCGCTGGCGGATAATATTCTGGTGGTGGCGACGTATTGGCTGAATTTTCAGCATTTGCAGGCCAGGCCCGCCGGAAAATTTGTTGCCGAGCCGGATCCAGCGAGGGATCTTTCGCGCGGCGTGTATCAGGTGATGTCGCTGGTGAAGCCATTCTTGCTGGGCGACGCCAGCGCGCATTTGCAGCATTTGATGGAAAATTACGCTGAATAATCCGGGGAGAAATTTCATGGCCAAATGGAACAAATATCCGCACGATCAAAAAGCGATCACCTATGCGGGTGACGCGCTGAAGAAAAATTGGGATGCGCTACACAAGGGCGACGGCGAGCCTTACCCAAAGGAGGCGGGTTTGCAGGAAGCCTGGCGGCAATACCACGCAGGTAATTTCGCCGAGGCCGCAAAGGCGGGTGCAGGGCATACCGTCGCGGTGAAAGCGACCTCGATCTACGCCAATCACCTCGAGAAAAAAGACGCCGCCAAAGTGGAGCTGTATCAAGAGGCCATGGCGTTGGCGGGCGCATTGATTAAATCGGACGCGAAAAATCCCAATGCGCATTATCAATATGCGTATGCCGCCGGTCGCTACAGTCAAAGCATTTCGGTGATGAAGGCGCTGAAGGAAGGCTATGGTGGCAAGATCAAGGCGGCGCTGGAAACCGCGTTGAAGCTCGATCCCAAACACGCCGAAGCGCATACCGCGATGGGGGCTTATCACGCGGAAATTATCGATAAAGTCGGTGGCATGGTGGGCAAATTAACCTATGGCGCGAACAAGGAAGCGTCGATCGAGCATTACGAAAAAGCGATCAAATTGAATCCTCAATCGCCGATTGCGCACATCGAATATGCGAATGGTTTGCTGATGCTGTTTGGCGACAAGCAGGAAGACAAAGCCGTTGAGCTTTATGAGAAGGCCGCAAAGATGAAGGGCCGCGATGCGATGGAAGTGTTGGATATTGAGATGGCGAAAGCGGAGTTGGAAGATTGATCTCGCAAACCCACCCTTCCCCCGCGAAGGCGGGGGGCCAAGTTCGCCCCAGGCCCGCCGGCACGAAAATTAGCCCCCCGCCTTCGCGGGGGAAGGATTACGTTTTCGACGATTGCGCGCCGCTTTCGATTTTCCAACCCTCCAAAACCGGGAATCCAATTGTCTGAACTCACCCTCACCACCCTCCGCGCCGCGCACGCGCGCATCCAATCGCACATTCACCGCACGCCGGTGCTGTCCAGTTCGATCCTCAACCAGAAACTCGGCGCGGAATTTTTTTTTAAGTGCGAGAACATGCAAAAAGTCGGCGCGTTCAAAGCCCGCGGCGCATGCAACGCGGTGATGTCGTTGAACGACGATCAGATGCGGCGCGGCGTCGTAACGCATTCGTCGGGCAACCATGGTGCAGCACTGGCGTGGGCGGCGGGATTGCGTGGTATCAAGGCGACGATTGTGGTGCCCAACAACGCGCCGAAACCGAAAAAATTCGCGATTGAAGCGTATGGTGCCCGAATCGTTTTTTGCGAACCCAATGTCGCCGCGCGCGAGGCGGCGGTCGCGAAATTGATCGCGGAGGAAAACCTCGAATTGGTGCACCCGTTCAATGATTTTCGGGTGATGAACGGGCAGGGGACGGCGGCGCTTGAGCTATTGGAAGAGGTGCCCGATCTCGATATCGTCATGTCGCCGCTGGGTGGCGGTGGTTTATTGTCGGGTACCGCCATCGCCGCCAAGGGCGTCAAGCCGGGGATCAAAGTATTCGGCGGCGAACCCGCAGGTGCGGACGACGGCTATCGCTCATTCACGAGCGGTGTGCGGGTCACCGATGCCGTTCCCAATACGGTCTGCGACGGCTTGCGCACCGGTCTCGGCGATAAAACGTTCGAGATAATTCGCAAAAACGTCGATGGCATTGCCTTGTCGTCGGAAGAGAACATCATTCGCGCCATGCGGATGACGTGGGAATTATTGAAAATTATTTGCGAGACATCGTGCTGTCCTCCGCTGGGCGCGATTCTCGAGGGCAACCTCGACGTGAAAGGTAAACGCGTCGGCATCATCCTCACCGGCGGCAACGTGGATCTGGACAAACTACCATGGCAAACCTGAAGCGCCTTTCATCCGATGACGTTCCCGGCGGCGTTCCCCCGGCGGGCCATTACGCGCCGGCGGTGATTCACAAC